>CAYRCG010000009.1:0-27258 GCA_964422685.1 uncultured Syntrophomonas sp.
GCCTCGGGGCGGACTTGAACCACCGACACGCGGATTTTCAGTCCGCTGCTCTACCGACTGAGCTACCGAGGCAAATGGCGAAGCCGATGGGATTTGAACCCACGATCTCCGGCGTGACAGGCCGGCATGTTAACCGCTACACCACGGCTCCGCAACGAAGTTTATTATAGCATCAGCCATTATTTTAGTCAACCATTAACCGGTGACATTAGCGTTAATCTGCGATAACATCATAGTATAATCACCGGAGAAAATATCATCCCCCAAAACAAATTTATTGTAAGCAGTCTCCCTTCCCGTTATTTGATCGCTTTCTTTCCCAGGTGCTTACTGGCATTAAGACCGGCTACCTGCCCTTCGCCAACCGATTTCGCCACTTGGTAGGGGGGACCCGTGCAATCCCCCGCCGCAAAAACCCCGGGGAGATTGGTTTCTTGCTGCCGGTTTACTTTTATATGCTTATCATCTATTTCCAAGCCGGGGATTAAGCGATCCGGTGCTGTTTCCCCGCCTAAAACAAATATACCTTCTACATTTATTTCCTTGTCGTCCTTCAACCTTAAGCCTTGTACGAAATCATCACCAATAATCTCCTTAGCTCTTCCGTTGACAACCTCAACCCGGGGATCTAGTTCCATCGTACCCCGGTAAAGGGGTAAATAATAGACCTGCCGGCAGATTTCCGCCATATAGTTGGCTTCGCTCTCTGCCTCATGGCTATGGGCTATGAGCAATACATCCTTGCCCCGATAAATAGGGCCATCGCAGGTAGCGCAATAACCCACTCCCCTCCCCAGCATTTCTTCCTCACGGGGCAAGGTTGGTTTATAAGGGATACCGGTCGCAATTATCACAGCCCTGCTCTGGATTAATTCATCCTTTATCAATATATTATATATCCCATCAGCTTCGCTTATGGCTTCCGCTTTTGTGTCGGTGATTTCGATGCCCATATCTAGAGCATGTCGCATAAAGCGATTCAGCAATTCCTCCCCGCTAACTTCATGGAAACCCAAATAATTATCAATTTTTTGGGCCTTATGTAAGGGGGGACTGCATATTTCCGATCCTATTACCAGTACGCTTTTATTTCTAATAGTGGCATTAATAGCCGCAGATAAACCCGCCGGGCCGCATCCTAATATGGCAATATCGTAGAATTCCTTATCCATAAAAATACCTCCAATAAACCAATATCAATTAACCTGCATAAAGACCCTCAGCTAACATTTTTGCCCTTATCCTATTTGAATTATACTCGACTATTGCTTTCTTCAATATTTTTTTCAACTCCCTCCTTTATAATGCTATACTTTAACAAGAAAAGTAAGGCGTCTCAGGCTGTTCTTACCTAGAGATTCATATCTCATTTTCATCGGTGGTTGTTCCATGGTAGCCGTTACCCAAAACCCGGGGTTTAATAAAAACGAATAAGGAGCGATAAGCTTTGAAATACCTAGTTATTTTAGGAGACGGTATGGCTGATTATGCTATACCGGAGCTGGGGGGTAAAACTCCCTTGCAATATGCCCATACCCCTTATATGGACTTACTTGCCAAAAAGTCTCTTATCGGGCAAGTCAAAACCGTTCCCCCCGGTTTTCCCCCAGGAAGTGATGTGGCTAACCTCTCGGTAATGGGTTATGACCCTTCTTTGTACTATACGGGTCGCTCCCCTTTGGAAGCAGTAAGTATGGGCGTAAAAATGGAAGATAGTGATTTGGCTTTGCGTTGCAACCTGGTAAGTCTATCCGAAGAATCTAAATACAGCGAACGCAGGATGCTTGATTACAGCGCAGGAGAAATAGCTAGCGAGGATTCCGCCGTATTGCTAAAGCTCTTAGAAAAGGAACTCGGCACTACTAGCTTTCGTTTCTATCCTGGTATCAGCTATCGCCACTTGCTGATATGGAAAAATGGATTGGGTCGGGAAATAATACTGACTCCACCCCATGATATTTCGGGACGAATCATCGAGGACTACATACCTCAGGGGCATGACTCTGCCCCACTTTTGCAACTTATGGAACAAAGTACGCATATCCTTAAGCAACATCCCCTTTACCGCTCTCGCCGTGAAAGAGGACATAACCCCGCAAATTCGGTCTGGTTTTGGGGCGAAGGCAGCAAACCCTTATTACCTAGCTTCAGGGAAAAGTATGACATAAATGGTTCAGTAGTCGCAGCGGTAGACCTAGTAAAAGGACTAGGCATTTCCGCCGGACTTAAACCGGTTGCGGTAGAGGGGGCCACCGGTGGCATAATAACCAATTTCGCCGGCAAGGCCCGGGCGGCTATAAACGAATTGCTACAGGGAAAGGATTTCGTTTATCTGCATATCGAATCACCGGACGAAGCCGGACATCAGGGAAATCTGGAGAAAAAGATCTGGAGCATTGAACAAATCGATAAAGAGGTAGTTTCTTTAGTAGTAAAGGAGATGGATGAGTTCGAGGATTTGCGGGTATTAGTCCTGCCGGACCACCCCACTCCCCTTTCCATCCGGACCCATTCACCCGAACCCGTTCCTTTCCTGCTTTTTGATAAGAACATGCCGCAGGATAACCCAGAAATGGTCTATAACGAGTTCACCGCCAGGGAAGGCAAGTTCTTTGCACAGGGCTGTGAACTGATGGATTTCCTAATTAAGAATAAATAGCCCCCTATTGCTATTACCGCGTCGCTGCGCCCCTGCAGTGGCGGGGTGGTCATTACGCTTAACCCCCTGCATTCCGGCGGAAGGTTATCTTGACTTACTTCAACCCTAAAAAAGACGCCAGCATTGCCTCCATCCCCTCCCGGGAGCAAAGACTATGATGTCTGATCTCTTTTTCCTCTAAATCTTGTAAACCAGCCGGTATCGCTACACCGGTTTGTTGGGCTAGAAGCTTCATTAATTCAAATTCATTCTTGTCCTTTATGAGTTCAGGCTTTAATACAGCCTGAGCCACACTACGGGCGAATTTATAAGGGCTAGCGGTAGAGGCTATAACGCTTAAGGTTTTATCCCCAGTTTGCGCCCGGTATTTTTGATATACATTCACCGCCGCCGCTGTATGGGTATCAATTAAATAGTTATGTTTATTCCATATTTGTCGGATAGCCGCTAGGGTCTCCTCATCAGAGCAAAAATCCCCCCAAAACATCTTTTGTATAGCACCGAGGGTATCACTATCTACTTCATAACTCCCTTTATTTCTCAGTTCCTCCATCCAAGAGGCAACTTTTCCGGCATCATGGCCGTTTATCTCGAATAGGAGTCTTTCTAGATTTGAAGAAATGAGTATGTCCATTGAGGGGGATAATGTCTTTTTAAACTCGCGCCGCCGGTCATAAATACCGGTATGGATAAAATCGCTCAGTACATTATTGGCGTTAGAAGCACAGATGAGCTTATTTACCGGTACGCCCATCCGGGTGGCGTAATAGGCAGCCAGAATATTCCCGAAATTACCCGTAGGCACTACTATGTTAATTGAATCGGCTTCGGTGATTGCCTTGCTATCTCTTAAACCCAAATAGGCTGTCACATAATATATGATTTGCGGTAATAAACGCCCCCAATTGATAGAATTAGCCGAAGATAGTTTCTGCCCGTTTTCTAGCAACCTGCCGGCAAATTCCTCATCGGCGAATATCCTTTTCACCCCGTTCTGCGCGTCATCAAAATTACCAGAAACCGCAGCCACATGCACGTTGCTGCCTTCCTGAGTCATCATCTGCAGTTTCTGTATTTCACTGACCCCTTCATCCGGGTAAAAAACCACTATTTTGGTCCCGACCACATCCTTAAAACCTTCTAGAGCGGCTTTACCGGTATCTCCGGATGTTGCTACCAGGATGACTATCTCTGCTTTCTCCCCGGTTTTACGGGCGCTGTTAATTAAAAGTTGCGGCAGAATCTGTAAAGCCATGTCTTTGAAGGCGGCAGTGGGACCATGCCATAGTTCTTGAATATAAATTCCCGGTTCGAGTTTTACCAGAGGTGCTATTTCTCTGTTATCGAAGTTTTCCCTATTATAGGCATTGTTAATGCAGTCCATGATCTCATCATCGCTGAAATCACTTAAAAATGCCCGCATAATCGGAAGGGACCTTTCTTGGTACGAAGCACCGGCCATATTATCAAACTGCCGGCTGCCCCAATGCGGTATATATTTAGGCACGAATAGCCCTCCGTCCGGGCTTATCCCCATTTTTATTGCCTCAGCTCCACTAACGAGAGGATGTTCTCCCCGGCTGCTTTTATATTTCACGCGAATTCCTCCTTTGTTGCTATACCCCATAGCCGGGGCCGCAAACGTTATCCTTTGTTCCTTGCTTTTTACACTATCCCCGAAGAAAGATATAATATATATATCGTCCCTTATAACTGCCCTTTGTCCCGGGTAAAGGCATTGGGTTTTTCCCGTTTAATAAAAATGGTCCGTAGTTATCATCCCAGGCACCTTGCTAGCCTTAGCATTCTAGTCACTTTTGTTAGTGTACGAATAATGGGTTAAGCTTGCCGCGTCACTTCGCCTCCCGTAGCGACGGGTGATCCCTCCCCGGCGGAGGTTGTAGTTCTTTAATCCATGAGGCTAAATGAGAGGCCTACTTTATATAATATACTTAAATAAGCTTTAGGTAAATTAGACACCTTTAGCAATCTAAAAATGCTAAGGAGGTACACCATGGGACAAGCCATTGTCTTTGTTTTAGGGCTGATCCTAGCAAAATTGATTGTAGATGTTGTTAAAGAAAACATAAGCAATATAGGTAAGAAAACATCTTCTACCGGGCCTGTTATCGACCTGGGCGATGCCTGGATAGACTTAAGTCAAATCTCTAGTCAACCGCGCGGAACCCTGCTTTCTAAGGAGGAAATGCAGCTATACCAGATACTGGACGGGGTGCTGAAGAACAGTAACTACCTAACTTTCCCCAAGGTAAGGCTAGCTAACCTATTACAACCGAACCCTAGTATCCCTAACCGGGCGGAATATGAGCGTCGACTGCGAGAAAGGGTGGCGGACTTATTGTTAGTGGAAAAGAATAGCCTAAATCCCCAGCTGCTAATCCTATGCCCTTCCTCCCAAAACAAAAAAAGCGAACCGGATCAATTGACTTTGCGAAGCATTGAAACAGCTAGGCTACCCTATCTGATAATAAACGCAACAGATTTACCTTCCGCTGGCGGATTGGCGCAAAAACTACAAGAAGCCGGGTTAGATATCTAGTTCCCGCATAATCACCAGCGATTTCCAGTACTTGGTGCAGTAGAAATATACTCTGGAATGGAAAAAGGAGTGCTAATCCGCTTGCCGAAAGCAGGTCAAAATTATCCCAGAAAAGAGCAAAAGCCCTGTATTACAGAGCCGCCCGTTATAGCAAAATCTACATGGTCGGAGTGACTGGATTCGAACCAGCGGCCTCTACGTCCCCAACGTAGCGCTCATACCAAACTGAGCTACACCCCGACGCCAGAAATATTGTATAACAGAAGCAAACAATCGTCAAGGATTCCGAACCCATATTACTTTATCTTATCCAGGTCAAACTTATGATGCAGGGCTTTAACCGCCGTTTCGATATCGCATTCGTCAATAATACAAGATATGCGTATCTCTGATGTGCTAATCATATGTATGTTTATACCTTCATCCGCCAAAGCCTCAAACATAGCGGCAGCTATACCTATATTGCTTTGCATAGCAGCTCCTACAATCGAAACCTTGGCTATCTCTTTTCCATAGGTCATGCCGGAGGCAGATATTTGCTTTACTAAACCTTCCATGATAGGAATGGCCCTTATAAGTTCATCTTCCTCTATAGTAAAGGCGATATCGTTTCTTCCGTCCCTCATGGCGCTTTGGATGATGATATCTACATTAATATTTTCATCAGCTAAGGACTTAAAAAGTAATTTAGCTATACCCGGCTGATCAGGCACATCAAATAAAGCAAAACGGGCACAATTCAGATCGTACGCTATCCCACTTACAGCTCTATGGTTTTCCATATTGGCTACCTCCGTAATTATTGTTCCGGGATTATGATTAAAACTGCTGAGAACTTCCACATCAACATTATACAGCATAGCAAATTCAGCCGCCCGCGGTTGTAAAACGCCGGCGCCCAGACTAGCTAACTCCAACATTTCTTCATAAGATACCTGAGGTAGCTTCTTAGCATCCCTCACTATCCGGGGATCGGCGGTAAAGACTCCCTCGACGTCGGTAAATATCATACAACGCAGGGCATTAAGACAAGCTGCTAAAGCAACAGCGGTAGTATCGGAGCCACCCCTACCTAAGGTTGTGATATCACCCTGAGGAGATAGCCCTTGAAAACCGGCTATAACCACTACTTTACCCCGTTTTATTTCTTCTTTAATGCGAGCGGTTTCGATTCCGGTAATACGCGCCTTGCTATGGCTCTCATCGCTGTTGATTCCTGCCTGCCAGCCAGTAAGAGATACAGCGGGGCAAGCAAAGCTATTAAGGGTCAACGCAAGTAAAGCTGCCGATTGCTGTTCCCCGGTGGCTAGGAGCATATCCATTTCCCTTTTATCAAAACTCGGGCCGATAAGGCTAGCCAATTCAATCAGTTCATCAGTGGTATCACCCATAGCTGAGACAACAACTACTATATCATGTCCCTTATCGCGCATGCCTTTAATCCGTCTGGCAATATGTTTAATTTTATCGATCGATGCCAATGAACTGCCACCGAATTTCGCTACTAATAATGCCAAGCCTTTTCACTCCTAAACCTATAAAGATTATCTGCCAAAATACCTTCACGCCTTGGTAACGGTGAACAACTAGCTTTTAATCTAATCGCTCTTGCCCAGATAGATTCTTCATAATACCCCTTTTTGTATATTATTAGTCTTCTCCTCTATCTGTTCCTTCTAAGCGAATAACATTTTTGACTGCATTAACAATACTTAAACCCTTCAAAACGGTAAGCGCATCCCTCAAATGTACCTCCTTAACTCTATGGGTAATCAGGATGAGTTCTGCCAAGCCCTGTTTACTTGTTTTTTGCAACACACTAGCAATACTGACATTATTATTCCCAAAAACACCGGCAATACCTGCCAAAACCCCGGGCCTATCCTCTACGGCCATGCGAATATAAAATTCGGCTTCCAGTTCTTTGATATCTACGATAGGTTTGTTTTCATAGCAACTGCAACCGATACGCGCATTGCTGTTATGCAAACTATTACGAGCTATTTCGACGATATCCCCGCATACGGCACTAGCTGTAGGCATTTGCCCAGCCCCCCGCCCATAATGCATTATTTCGCCAACCGCATCTCCACGCAAAAATACCGCATTAAATACATCGTCCACTCTGGCCATGGGGTGATTTTTGGGCAAAAAGGCCGGATGAACCCTAACTTCAATCCTGTGCTGGGGGCTTTCCTTGGCAATAGCCAAAAGTTTTATTACATAGCCTAATTCGCCGGCATATTGGATATCAGCGGCCGTAATCGAGCGTATACCTTCCACATATACATCATTAAAGGTAACCCTGCTATTAAAAGCAATAGAGGATAGGATGGCTATCTTGCGGGCGGCATCCAATCCGTCTACATCAGACGAAGGATCAGCCTCCGCATAACCCAGTTGTTGAGCCTCAGCTAAAACCTCACTAAAATCACGGCCTTCCCGGCTCATTTTGCTGAGTATATAGTTGGTAGTGCCATTTAATATGCCGATAACCTCTTGAATTTGGTTAGCTGCTAAGGATTGCTTCATAGGATATACTACGGGTATTCCTCCGGCAACGCTGGCCTCAAAGTAAAAATCCAAACCCTTTTCCTTTGCCCGTTCAAAAATATCCTTCCCCTTTACGGCGATCAAGTCCTTGTTAGCTGTTACTACGTGTTTACCCCGGGCTAAGGCTTCCATAATATAAGTAAAAGCGGGTTCCAAGCCGCCGATAAGTTCAACCACTATGGCTATATCCGGGTCATCGAGTATTTCTTCAATATCCTGGGTTATTAGCTTATCATCGATTCCGATTGCCCGACATTTATCCGGGTCTTTTTCTAGAATCCTTTTGATTTCAATTGTATCCCCTACTCTTTTACCAATTGTTTCGCTATTATTATTTAAAAGTTTAATAACCCCGGAACCTACAGTACCACATCCGAGTAGAGCTATGCCAATCATTTTATACATCCTCCTGTATGACGATTTTTAGGGACTCCCTACCCCCTAATATGCGATCTTGTCGAATAAAGCTTCACATAAATTCTTCCATCCTTGGGGCAATATATATCGTTTTTTACCTTTGCTAGTGAATCCTATTATGGGAAACAACGCCCCGGGTGTTTATTCGATACCCAAAGAAATAGTAACACAAGCCAGTCCCTGAAGAAAGTATTAGCCCGAAAAAGATAAAAAGGAGAACTTGGGGAGAATTGATTCCCTAGGGCAAAAGGCGGAGAGCGCAGAAGTGGTGTCCTATTTTCCTTTCGGATAGTGGTGAGATACACATACATAAACAGCTAAAAGCCGGCATAGTGCCGGCTTTTATACTATGCTATTAATCCTTAAAAAGAGTCAGGGTCAATCGTAAGGGTTCAGCCTGCTGTACAGCTAGTCTAATCTAGATTAGACTAAAACCTATAGCCTGTTTGAAAATGCTGTCCCGGTAGTATTTATTTTTCCAAACCCCCTATATTATGATGCAGATTAGGCCTCCGCTACCCTCATTGACAATCCTTTGCAGGGTATCCTGTAGTTTGTGCTGGGCGTTCTCGGGCATACGGTGCAATTTGTTCTGTATTCCTTCCCTTACTAAGTCATGCAAGGATTTGCCGAAGATATTGGACTCCCATATTTTCCCTGGGTCCTCTTCGAACTCGTCTAGCATATAGCGCACTAATTCCTCACACTGCTTTTCCGTGCCGATGATAGGAGTGATTTCGGTTGTTATATCAGCCCTTATTATGTGTAAAGAAGGTGCCTTGGCTTTTAATTTCACCCCGAAACGACTTCCCTGCCGGATTAGTTCCGGCTCTTCCAGTAACATCTCTTCCAAGCGCGGGGTTACTACCCCATAGCCTGATTCTTTTACTTCATCTAGAGCTGAAGCTATCTTGTCGAATTCCTTTTTAGCTACACTGAGATCTTTCATTATCCGCATAACATCATGGGTTCCCTCTACTTCAAAACCACTGACCTCACTCAGCGCCCGATAGAAAAGCTCTTCGGGCACGTTTATCTCTATCCTAGCGGTACCTGTACCCAAATTCATCTCTTCGAGGCTAACATAGCTAACATGATCCATATCAGAAAGCTGCTCTACTGCTCGGTCGATATCACGGATTTTACGGATGGCCTTAAGTATTTCGCGAATAGATGTTTCCATATCTTGCCGCAACCAGAAATCTTCCTCTAACTCATCTACCCATTGCGGCAACTTGATGTTTACTTCTTGTACCGGGAATTCATACAAGGCCTCTTCTAAAACCCCATATATCTGCTCGGTAGTCATCTTAGCAGCATCGATGGGTATTATGCTAGCCTCATACTTTTCACTGATTTCCTCGACCAGGTTAAGGGTTTCTTTTTCATATGGACGGGTTGAGTTCAAAAGCACGATAAAGGGCTTGTTAAGCTCCTTAAGTTCATTAATAACTCTTTCTTCCGCGGAAACGTAATTGGCCCGAGGAATATCACTTATGCTTCCATCAGTAGTGATTACTAAACCTATAGTAGAATGATCAGTTATTACTTTCCTGGTCCCTATTTCGGCTGCCTCTTCGAAGGGAACCTCGTAGTCAAACCAGGGAGTTCTAACCATGCGGGGTTCTTCATTTTCTTCATAACCTAAAGCCCCATCAACAGAATATCCCACACAATCTATAAGCCTTACTTTCAGACTTATACCATTTTGCGTGGTTATCTCCACTGCTTCATTGGGAACGAATTTGGGCTCGGTGGTGGTAATGGTTTTGCCCGATCCGCTCTGGGGGAGCTCGTCATTAGCCCGATCGCGCTCAAAAACATCTTTTATGTTCGGAAGTATCATTAACTCCATAAAGCGTTTCACAAAGGTCGACTTGCCCGTTCTGACCGGACCCACCACACCCAGATAGATATCACCTCCGGTCCTTTCGGCAATATCCTTTAAGATGCTGTTTCCTTCCACTTTCATCTTCCCTCCCTTGATTTAGACTTTTAAAAAAGGCACCCTCCCTTCGATAATGAGCGCCTTAAACCATAGCTACGTTATAACAGTATAAGTATATTTATCAATATTCGGTAATATAACCAGAAAAGAAAAAAAGTGTGGTTTTCACCCCACTTTTCACCAGCCTTTTTTTCTTTTAACTATCTCCTCTATCTCGTGTTTCCTTTGTCGTCGCATTAGTCTATCGACTTCATCCCTTGGGTTCCTATTGGCATATAGAATATTATAACAAGCGGAGCAAATAGGCATGTCTATCTTCAATTGCCTAGCTAGGCGATAAACAATTTTAACACTATGGGTCCCCTCGACCACCATAGCAATTTGCCTGAGGGTATCCTCCAGGCTGTATCCCTGCCCGATCAATACTCCGGCTCGTCGATTACGTGAATGCCTGCTGCCGCAGGTTACTACTAAATCACCAATTCCACTTAGCCCGGCGAAAGTTCGGGCTTCGCCTCCCATCGCTTCGCCCATTCTTATTATTTCATGCAAGCCCCGGGTCAATAAGGCCGCCTGGGCATTATCACCGTATCCCAGGCCGTAGGCAATCCCGGTGCCCAAAGCAATAATGTTTTTTAAGGCCCCGCCCAATTCGACCCCGGCTACATCGGGATTGGTATAAACCCGAAAAGAGGGAGTCATATATAGGTCTTGAACCGTGAATGCTATTTCTTTGCGATAGGATGCTACTGTAACGGCTGTAGGAATATTCCGGGCCACTTCCTCTGCATGGCTGGGGCCTGATAATACGGCAAACTGTTCCCGGCCCCGCCTGCCTAATATTTCCTCGGCTACCTGGCTCATTCTTTTCCCGCTGTTAATCTCTAGACCTTTAGCGGTATTCACCAAGCAGCTACTTATCCCTAAATACGGCAGAGCTTTTTTTAGCACTTCCCGGAAAGATTGCGAGGGAACAGCCATAACCACCATATCTGCACCCTCTAAAGCCAAGGCTATATCAGTGGTAGCTATTATATTATCAGGAAGTATAACCCCGGGTAAAAATCGTTTATTCTCCTTCTCCTCTTGCAGACTTTCTACCCCATCCTCAACCCGGCCCCAAAGGCGCACCTGAAATCCTTTACTGCCTAATAACAAGGCCTGGGCTGTCCCCCAACTACCTGCACCAAGAATACATATTTTAGACATTTCTCCCCCTCCGTGCCCTAACCTACCATCCATCTTTTCCGATGTCCGTCCTCCGTCCTCTGCTATGCTTTGTCGGTAATTTTAGCTTCACTACCGTTTCTAAGTCTCTCGATATTCTCCCGGTGATGATAGATTACCAGGGCAGATATTAGTACAGCTACTGCTATATAAGACCAGGGCTTACCCATAGCCAAGCTGAGTAAAGGTAGCAGGCAAGCAACCGAAATAGAACCCAGGGAAACATAACGGGTAAAATATACTATAGCTAAGAAAATCAGCAATAATATGCCGGTCACATCAGGCATCAGAAAAAGGACAATTCCGGCTGATGTGGTAACTCCCTTCCCCCCCTTAAAGTTAAGGAATACGGGATATATATGCCCTACTACCGCCAAAACTACACAGATTACCAGCATAAGCTGACTACCGGTAGACTGGCCAATTAGAGCCGCCAAGAATCCCTTGAGTAAATCCCCGGAAAAGGCTAACAATCCCACTCCGGGTCCAGAAGTGCGCAGAACATTGGTTGCGCCGACGTTACCACTACCTCTTTGGCGGATGTCCTGCCGGGTAATAACGCGGGTAATTATGTAAGAAAACGGTATGGACCCCAACAAGTAACAGGCAATAAGTAGTATTAAACCCTGCACAATATCTTCCCCTCCAACTCACGGTAAATTGCTATTTTTCCGTGTTCTGCCTTAATAACAGGCGGATGGGAGTACCTTCAAAGCCAAAGTTTTTACGTAAGGCATTCTCCAAATAGCGCAAATAAGTGAAATGAACCATTTCCGGTCTATTACTAAAGAACACGAAAGTAGGGGGGGCAACCCGAACCTGGGTGCCATAAAGTATCTTTATCTTTTTCCCCCCTCCTCCGGGCAAAGGATTAAGCATCATGGCCTCATTTAATACCTGATTAAGCTCTGCGGTATCCACCCGGCGGTGGTGTTGTTCCGCGACAAAGTTAACTATATCCAGTAGTTGGAATATCCTTTTTTTGGTTAAAGCAGAAACATACATTATGGGGGAATATGACAGGAACTTGAGTTCATCGCGGATATCCTTATCGAAACGATTCATGGTTTGTCCGTCTTTCTCCACTAGATCCCATTTGTTTACTACTATTATGTTAGCTCGGGATTGCTCATGCACGTAACCGGCAATTTTTTTATCCTGTTCTATTACACCTTCAGTAGCATCGAGCATAATCAGCACAACATCAGCCCGCTCTACTGCTTTTAAAGCCCGGATGACGCTATATCTTTCCGTTGTTTCTTTAATGCGCGATTTTCTTCTCATGCCGGCGGTATCTATCAACAGATAATCTTGTCCCTTATAGTGGAAGGGCGTATCGATGGCATCCCTGGTAGTCCCCGGGATATCACTGACTATAACCCGTTCCTCCCCTAATAAAGAATTCACCAACGATGATTTTCCCACATTAGGGCGGC
The DNA here is from genome assembly GCA_964422685.1 of uncultured Syntrophomonas sp. GTDB lineage: Bacteria > Bacillota > Syntrophomonadia > Syntrophomonadales > Syntrophomonadaceae > Syntrophomonas. Next base: position 12,801 of record CAYRCG010000009.1, read on the forward strand.
CCACTATAGCGATTTTTATAGCATCCCCTTCTTCCTCATATTCCCCGGCAGGTTGGAAGTGGGAAACTACTTCATCCAACAGTTCATTTGTATTGTAACCATGCATAGCTGAAACAGGTATGGGATCACCTAGTCCTAATTTATAGAACTCATAGTAATCTAATTGTTTTTTAAACTCCTCAACCTTGTTAGCGGCTAATACTATCGGTTTGTTAGACTTTCTTAAAAGTTTAGCCAATTGCTCATCCTCAGCAGTTATTCCCTCTCGGCTATCTAACACCAGTATTATCACATCAGCTTCCTCGATAGCCAATTCGGCTTGCAGCTTTATTTCATGAGAGAAAACATCCCCCTTAGTAAAACGCACGCCCCCAGTATCAATTATGATAAATTCTTGTCCGTTCCAATCCGTTGCATCATAGAGTCTATCCCTGGTCACCCCGGGTATATCCTCTACAATAGCCTTCCTTTTCCCGGCTAGGCGATTAAACAAGGTGGATTTTCCTACATTCGGACGTCCGACTATAGCAACTACGGGTTTCATCCTTGTACCTCCGTTAGCGATAGCAATGTATTTATCAATGAGCGGGCACTGCCATCAGTCGTAAATATTTCTGCCCCAGTTTTTTCTTGTAAGTCCTTCAAACTGCAATTGTCCAACATGATGTGCTGTCCTTCTTTAAATACTATTTCGGGTATTATTATCTTTTTCCCTGCAAATTTGCTACCGAGTGTGGCGATAATATCAGCACCGGTCAAAAGACCAGTTACCGTGACTCCTCCGCCGAAAAAATTATTAGCTACAGGAATTAGCTTCAGCTCGAGCCCCTTTATCTTCTTTAAGCTACCGAGCGCCTTTTCTAGCAATGGTTCCGCTAAAACGCCGGTTATCAGATAAACCTCCTGTCTACTTACCTCCGTCGGCAAAAATGCTTCGTTATCCGCCAAATCATCCATAAACATCCGGGCTAGCCCTATGCCATTTTCCAACTGGCAATAATCATCATAGTATTCAGCTTCCGGGATATCCAACCCGGCTTTTAGGTAGAATTCGTCTGCCGCATAAACAAACCCCCGACCAAACAGGGCTCTAAATCTATCCTGGAAGTTGTTTAATAATGCAATAGTATTTATGGCCATCTCCGCGGTAACTGCCCGGAGGGTAGGAAGACCTTGGCGGTGACCGCTTAAACCCACCGGAACCACCCCAACCGAAATCACCGAAGGATAAAACTGAGCTAATTCATTTATACTCTGTTGCAGTACTTCAGCATCATTAATGCCGGGGCAAAGCACTATTTGTGTATGTATTTCTATGCCAGCTTCCCATAGTCTTTGCAAATCACTTTTAATACCAGCCGCTCGGGGGTTATTGAAAAGACGGGCTCTCAGTTCCGGTTGCATACAATGTATGGATACATAGAGGGGGCTTAACCGCATAGAAAGGATTTTGCGCCAATCTTCTTCATCCAGGTTAGTTAGGCTAATAAAGTTTCCTAGTAGAAATGAATAGCGGTAATCATCATCTTTCACATAAAGTGTTTTCCGCATTTTGCGCGGAAGCTGATCAACGAAACAAAAAAGACAACGATTTCGGCATAGCTTCATTTTATCAAAAATAAGGCCATCGAAAAGCAAGCCCAGTTTCTCATCATAGTCCTTCTCTATCTCTAAAATCCATAATTCTCCGCTATTTCCTTTTTTGATTTCTACCTGCAAAACAGCTTCTGAGGAATAGAATTCATAATCGATTATATCATTTATTTTATGGCCATTTATGTTGCAAAGAATATCACCAGGCTCTATGTTCATCTCCTGGGCGATACTGTTTTCTACAATCCCTATAATAGGTGCAGCCAAAAGCCTATCCTCCACGGTAAAATACTGCAGATAATTATCCACTAAAAAGACTGACTTCGCAAGTATTTGGCTTTTAATCTGTGTTTTGCATTTAATTGTTTTCTATAATCGATTATATTCCGGGTATGAACTAGGTGAAATTCGGGGCACAGGCGGGAGTCGACGCAGTAGCTCTCGAAACATACCGGGTAAAGAAGGGCAGTCCTGATATCTATCTGATTAAACCCATTTTTCCTTGTTCAATTATAGGTAAACTGTTCTACATTTTCTTTTATATTTTTATATTCATGATGCAAAATAATATTTGAAAGAAAGCGATTAATTCGTAATCCCCCCAAGTAAGGGGGTATTTTCCTCGAATATGCAAAAAGTTTGTCCGCCTTTATTTCCACCGGTCTTATAATAATGTCCTGCGAAGAAAAACCGAGGATACCCACAAGGTTTTCAACAGTCTTTTGCCCCATCGCTAAATCTTTTCCCACCCCCAATGTATAAACCTGATTCCCCAAGGCGTCATCCCCTATATAAATAGGAAATCCGGTGGCATCCTTGTTTGAATCACAATAATATTCTAGGGCAGCAAAATCTATGTCCTCATTTTGCCGTAAATAAATATTAGCTGCGAGCAAGGAATGTTGTACCCCGGTGGTTCCTAAAAAAACTATCTTCATTCAGATCACCCCTAGCGGTCTTTTCATCGACTTCATCCGGGCTATTTCCACTAAATTAACCAAATCGGAAAAAGCTGCTTCGCTGCCAATACCTAACACAGGGCGCCCGAGCCTTACCCATCCCATTCTCCTAGAGGTGAATCCTCCGATTTTCATACCCCAATTCACCCTACTCATACAGTCAATAGTCAACAACTCTTCTCGGGCTCCCAAAATATCAGCAATACCTATCAAGATATTCGCATACCTTTTGCCTAAGTTTTTTTTCCCCAATACATATACTTCGTTATTAAATTCATCAACGCCCATCAATCTTATAGAACCGAAATCTTCATCAGTTGTTTTGTCAAAGTAAGGTATTTTCAACATTTCAGACATACCAGGGATTTTGTTTTTATCAATTATGCCTAAATGGAGTGCCGCCGCCAACACTGACGAATGGGAACCTCCAAAGCAATGATAAATTATCTTCATTATTTCCTCCCGTATTAGACAATTATCAGACTCGGCTATTCTTATTTGCCCCATATAGCGAGTTTAGCGCTAGCGCAAATAATGATGAAAACAGCGATTGAGATTCTTCGCTATTATGTCATGGAGAGGAGCGCTTCATATAACCGAGGACACAAAAGGACCGTCCCCTTGTGTCCCCTTGTGTCCTTTATTTACTAGTTCCGCGGTTTAGCAGGTAATAACCCCCCATAACAGCAGCTAACACAACTATTATCATCAATATTGTTGTTCCGGCAGCTCGGTTTTCACCGCCGGCGAATGGTTTTTTCGCTGCCGGGGCCTGATCTACGGGATTAGTTGAGTAGCCTAGCACAGTAGGAAGTGCTTCCGCGAATAAAGCTACACCCTTTTCCGCTTCATCCTTTTTGTTCGTATGGGCCCCCACTTCAACCAATATCGCCCGCGGGCTAAGATCCTGGTTAAAATCGCCCTTGCTGATTAGGATACCATTAGACAAACCTGGCGACTTTTTATCCATTACAGACTTGATTCTTTTAGCATATTCTAGGTTGTTTTTCATATTAGGATTGCTCCGTCCTATTACTAATTTAACCTTGGTAACATCTTTACCGTTAACTTGAGCCTGGTACTGCGAGGCCGGAACCGCATCTCTATGAACATCTATTATACTATCAGGCGATTTTCTTAAAAGGCTAGCAACAGTCCTCCGAGAACGATTATAGGCATTAATATCATGCGGGTTATGGTTGTTTTTGTTATATTGCACAGTAAATCCGAGCTTTTGCAGTTTATCGGCCATTACCTGTCCCACATCATAAATGCCACCATTTCCTTCGATACTTTCTTTTCCGTCACCTGAAATGTACGATTCATCACTATGGGTATGATAAATTGCTATAACGGGCTGCCTCCCGGCTACAACCGGTTGTTCCATATTGTCATTAAATATCCAGGCATTATCCTTATTATCATGGTTTAGCACCGGCATTTTTTCTTCCCCCTGATATTTGCAACGAGCGGTATCACCTATTATTTCTTTAACCCTGTACCTGCCGTTGCTGCCGCTGATATATTCATCGCCGATGTATATCTTGCTGCCTGTCTCATGAATTACATTGTTGTTTTCATCCACTAAGGTAAAGTGTTCTCCCGGTGGCTGTTCTTCGTAGGCAGCCGAAATAGTGCCTCCCCCGAAACAAATCCCCATAATAAGGATTAGGGAAAAGAGTATAAAGCGTTTAAACATTTTGAGCACCCCCATTTTCACCACTATCCTTTCCGTTATCACCGGCACTTTCTTTTATCCCGGTTTCCTCATCAGGAAGCGGCTTCTGGGCAACTTCAGGTTCCCGCAAGTTTTTTAACAGTTCTTCCGGTCTATCTTCTGTGTCCGGCCCGCCTTGTACTCTTTCCAGGGTTTCGCCGATTAATTCGGCTAGCAGTACAGCGATTATCCCGGCCAGGATTAAGGAGTCGAAAGCACCAGCACCACCAACATGTACCATCCCCCGTATTCCACTACGAAGTAAATATACATATTGTCCTACATCCAAGGCCAAGACCCCTATTACAGCAGCAAAAAAAGCCCCTCTACGGGAACGGCCGGCTAGATATCCGACGATTCCGGCAACAAGGGGGTAAATGTAGATAGGGTCGATAAAAATAGTCTCCGGCTCTGCTCCCAGGAAACGAGCCGCCAGAAAAAGGACCAAGGCGGTTACTGCTGCTGCCAGGAGAGCCCTTATTTTCTCAAAGGAAGTACCCGCACCGATTATTAAGTAAATAGCCAGGCCAACGGCAATTATTCCACCCAAATTTATGGTCACCCTGGCACCGAAGGGGATATCAATAAAACTTCCCACAATAATAAGGGCTATTAGCCCTAGGGCCGCCCTATCGCTTAAACGCAGGCGGTCCAAAACTCGGTGTGCCACCCCAAAATAGATTAATATGGACACCACTACCAAAGCAATGAGTCCTAAAGGGAAATTCGCCATTAGTTCCACCCTTTCATAAAGAAATTAGCTCTAATTAGCCTTTCCCTTTCTGCTTTGAATTATGTGGTAATTTCACCTACTCCCCAACAATAGTTGCATACAGCGTTACGGGCCCTGGTAAATGGGTCACAAAAGGTCGCGGGCTGGCGTTATTCTTATTATTTTTTGGAATCAATAACGGTAATCCAGGTGTGGTATTGAACGGAAGGAAATGCACTAAGCATTCTTAAAAGAGGTTCTGACATCCGAGCCGGTTCACCGAATAGACCAGTGGCTCGGGTCAATTCCCCGCAGGCGGAGGTATTCGGCGGTCTCTCCCAGGATTATTAAAGGTTTCCGGCGTATTTCTTGCAAATCACGGGCTCCGCACAGGAGGAAAACCGATTTCAATCGATAGAAAAACCCACTTAAACTCTGGTCCAGAGTCTCCAACCCTCCGGTAACAAAGGCTTTTAGTAAAGGTGCAGCCATGCCTATTAAGTCTGCTCCCAGAGCCAATGCCTTGCCGGCATCAAGAGCGCTTCTGATTCCCCCGGAAGCTATTACCTGTTTAACGGGCATTTGTGTTACCTCTATTAGACTTATGGCGGTGGGAATTCCCCAGGTATCCAATTCACCGGCAAAATTCCCCCCCCTTTGATCTTCGATGACAATGAAATTCGTTCCTCCTTGCCCGCCACAATCAATAATTTCTATTCCCGCCTCATACAAACACTGGGCGGATTCCCGGCTAAAGCCAAAACCGACCTCCTTGGCGATAACCGGAACCGGAGATTCACCTGCAATACGACGCACATTATCCAAAATGCCCTTAAATCTCCGATCACCTTCCGCCATTGCCAACTCCTGCACCACATTAAAGTGTAGCTGCAGAGCGTCTGCTGATATCATTCTGATAGCTTCCAAGGCCTCTTCTACCCTGCACGCAGCATTCATATTAGCCAGTATTATCCCATTAGGGTTTATATCCCTGACTATACTAAAAGAAGGACTAGCTTCCGGCGATTCTAAGGCAATGCTTTGCGAGCCAACAGCCATAGGCAGTCTATATTTAAGAGCCATACGAGCTAATGCCCTATTAATAGCCATAGCCTGAGCGGTCCCACCGGTAAGGGCATTTACTATAAGGGGATATTGCACTTCTTTGTTAAGAAAACTAAGGCTTAAATCAATCTCCTCGAGGTTCAATTCCGGTAGCGAATTATTAATAAACCTTATGTCCTCAAATCCGGGGCTGACTGGACCGTCATTTAGCCTATTGGCTATTACCAGGTGCTCTGATTTTCGTTGTTTTCTGATGCAATCAACCTCCCCGCCATTTCCCGGGCTATGTCCAGTGCTCCGGGATCATTAACGTTGAAGAATATTTCCCTTGGGTTACCGAACCGGACAAATTCTTCCTCCTGAATAACCAAGGCATTTAATTCCTCTTTAAAGATGCGGATTAGTTTCAACCTTTGGTTTTCTAAACAAGAGGTGAATAGCGGCAAACATTTGCGATGATATACAGCCGATGTCGGCTGTAGCTGCAAATTAATACGGGGTACGACGCTGTCATATTTCTCCAGTTTGCGCAGCATATAATCAACTACCGATAATTCTATAAAAGGCACATCACAGCCCAGCAGAAATATCTCATCGTTGCTAGCGTGATATAACGCTGAATGAATACCGCTTACCGGTCCCTGCCGGGGGTAAACATCAGGAAATACCGGCACACCCAGATGCATATACGGTTCGGGGTCATTGCTTATTATAATAGTTTCTGCAAAATAGTCCCCGAACTTTTTAATAATAATCTCAATAGCCGTTAGCGTAGTTATTTGGGCAAACGCTTTATTAAACTTCATACGTGAGCTTTTGCCCCCGGCCAGAATTATACCACTTGCTTTCATAGGCACATCCTTTGTAAATTAAGAAAGGCTGCCGGAGACAGCCTTATAACCTCATTGGGCACCCATTGTTGCTACATCCTGAGCAGCAGCCACCCGAGAAAGATGGCTTATCTGCCTGCACTCCCCTGCGCGTAGTTTAAAAGGAGAGTATAGTTTTTTTAAATTGGATGAATCACACTCCGGGCAATGAACCTTGTCTTTGTCAATATAAGCAAGCATTTTGTCGAAAGATTTACCGCAATCCTGACATTCAAAGTCAAATATAGGCATTTTACTTATCTCCTATAATACTTTAAATATCATCTTCCTGGTTTTCCAGGTATTCTTGTGCTTCTTGGTTCTCTAGTTCGTTCAGTGCTTCCTTCAGAGAGAGTCCTATTCTCTTTTCTTCCGGGTCTATGCTAAGTATTTTTATTTTTATCCTTTCGTTAACTTCAACCGCATCCTCCGGTTTCTCCACTCTATGGTTAGCCAATTGGGAGATGTGAACCAAGCCGTCAACCCCGGCCTCAATCTCTACAAAGGCTCCGAAGGGAGCTATCCGCACCACTGTGCCTTCGATAATATCTCCTTCATGGAACTTCTCCATTACTATTTCCCATGGGCTTTTAAGCAATTTTTTTCGGCTAAGGGAAACCCTTTCTTTTTCTCTATCCAAGGCCAAAATGTAGGTGTCTATTTCTTCACCTTCCTGCAAAACATCGGAAGGTTGCTCAATTCTGGTATGAGCGATCTCTGAAACATGCAAAAGACCTTCATAGCCGCCTAAATCGATAAAGGCACCATAATCTACCAGTCGCTTAATCCGCCCTTGGCGAATCTGTCCTTCCTCAATTTCTTCCCAAAACTGTTTTTTAAGTTTGGCTTTTTCCGCGGCTACTAATTCCTTGCGCGAAAGCACTATCTGGGAACCCCTTCTCTTATTGCGGTTAAATTCAATGATTTTGAAAGATAGTTCCCTACCGATGTATTCATCTAGGTTTTTAACATAGCCATCTTCAACATGAGAAGCAGGCAAAAATGCCACTATTCCTACATCAACCAACAGCCCGCCTTTAACGCTGCCGGTGACAGTACCAGCAATGACTTTCCCCTCTTTAAAGCTTTCTTCTAAATCATCCATAAGTATTTTGGTATCGACTTTCTTTTTAGAAAGTAGGATAGTGCCATCGTCATCCCATTTTAATACCATTACTTCTATCTCATCGCCAACTTCGACCAATTCCTTAGCGGAATCTATATCCTGTAAAGACATTTCCCGAAGAGGGATAATTCCTTCTGATTTGCCTCCAACATCCACCATTACTTCATCATCTAAGACCTGGATAACCTTGCCCTTTATTACATCTCCTTTATTGGGAGTGGCAAAGTCGGCCATCTCGGCCTCTAGTTTGGCAAAAGACTCTTCGCTAACCTGCGTTTCTTCCGCCGGGGCCTGTTCTATTGGTGGTGTTTCTTCTGCCGCTGTCTCTGCTGCTACCTCTCCTATTGTTGTTTCTTCTGCGGCAGGCCCTTCATTGTTAGGGTTCATTTCCTGTCCACTCGCCTGTGTTTCTTCCAGCACCTTCTCATCCTCATACAACGTCATCCTATCCAATACCTCCTTAATTATCCAATCCGGAGTTGAAGCACCAGCGGTCACCCCGAGTTTAGATATACCATCCAACCATTCCGCTTTTATCTCTGATGCCTTTTGTATTCGATATGTCCTTACTCCGGTTTTTTTACACTCCTCACTCAGAGTGCGGGTGTTTGAGCTTTTTGGGTCACCGATTACCAGCATTAAGTCAACTTCCCTACTTAATTCCCTGGCCGTTTCCTGCCGGCTCTTGGTAGCCGAACATATAGTATTAAAGATCTCTAGTTCCCGGCATTTGTTTTTTAAAGCCTTCGCTATCCTTTGATACTCACTTTCATCTTTGGTGGTTTGGGAAAGTAAAGCCGCCTTTTTTAATACAGGTAACTCAGCAACATCGGCAGCACTGGAAATTACAATAGCGTCCCGGCCACACCATCCCAGTATTCCCTCAACTTCGGGATGCTTCGCGTCCCCGAAAATAACTATTTCATAATCTTCACCTCTTAACCGGGTCACTACTTCATGAATCCTTTTTACTAAAACACAGGTAGCATCTCTTATAACAAAACCAAGTTCATCAGCTCGTTCTATCACCTCAGGGGTAGTGCCGTGGGAACGTATTATTAAACCAGCCGGTTTTACTTTGATATCTTCCGGCATACCAATCGGTTCTATGCCCTTTTGGCGAAAATGGTTAACCACTTCGTCGTTGTGTACCAGCGGTCCCAAGCTAAACCATTTTATGGTATCTCCGGCGGCTTCCTCCGCCATTTTTACCGCATTTCTTACCCCCGCGCAGAATCCTGCGTTTCGCGCAAGTGTTATTTGCAATTTATTTACCTCACAGACATTATTACTATTCAGTAATAATAATGTTAAATCCTTCTTTATTCTTCAATTTTCCAAAAGAAGATTAATTTTAACCATAATTTCGCCGCTTAACCTTTCTAAAGCAGCTGAATTTACCTTTCCCTGATATTCGTTTAGCCCAATGGGTTCCCCTACCTTAACTATTAAAGGACGAAACCACCCCAAGGGGAGAATTCTATTAGTGCCTACACAAGCCACAGGTATAACCGGTGCCCCGGATTTGAGGGCTATTAGAGCCACCCCCGCCTGGGCTTTTAAGTCCTCACCCTTCAAATTTCGCATCCCTTCGGGGAATATACCTAACACTTTCCCTTCTTCTAAAACCAACAGGGCCGTCTTAATAGCGTTTCTATCAGCAATACCCCTCTTTACCGGGAAAGCGTTAAGGTTTTTTATTAGAAAACCCAATATAGGGTAATTAAACAACTCGGCTTTGGCCATAAAGTTTATCGGGCGGTTGATCGCTAAAGCTACTACTATAGCATCCCAATAACTGACATGGTTAGCGGCTAGGATTAATGGACCTTTTTCTACTATATTATGTAATCCTTCCGATTTCAAACCGAATAATGAAAAAAGTACCCGAAAAATAGCCCTAAGGGATGAATACAACATCCTAATCCTCCCGGATAATTGATAGGACCTCCCCGATGACCTCTTCTAGGGTCATTTCATCGGTATCTATCACAATAGAATCCGGCAAAATCTTGAGAGCTCCTACTTCACGCCGGGTATCATCATCATCACGTTTCTTTATTTCATTTATTATTGAATCGAATTTCTCTTCATAACCTTGAGTTTTCATTTCTTCCAAGCGGCGGCGGGCCCTTTCTGGTATACTAGCGGTTAAAAAAAACTTGAAGTCGGCATCGGGCAGCACACATTCCCCGATATCCCTCCCGTCCATCACTACTGAATGGTTGCGCGCCATTTCCTGCTGTCGTTGCACCATTAATTGCCGAATTGAAGGGTAGGAAGCTAATTTAGATACGAAAGAATTAACTTGAGGTGAGCGTATCTCCTCGCTCACATCCAAGCTATCGCAAAATACCTTTTGTCGGGAATCGTCTTTTTGAAAATGAATGTGTGTGTTAGCGGTGAGTTCGTAGAGGGCTTTTTCATCATCAAGGTTTATCCCCGTTTGCAACGCTTTCCAGGTAAGGCTTCGGTACATAGCCCCGGTATCGATATATATATATGACATTATTTGGGACAAAGTCCTGGCCACGGTGCTTTTACCCGCACCGGCTGGTCCGTCAATAGCAATCTTCATCATCAAACCACCCAAAATTCTTACCCTATATTTTAGCATAAGCCCCGGTGCAGGGGAAGTAAATTCATAGGAATCTTAGCGGTAATTATAGATCGGGTTATGAAGTGAGCTATGAAGACAAAGCATCGAACAAGTCCCAAAAGCGTGGGAAAGAGATATTTACAGCCTCAGTATCCCCGATAGTACTATCCCCTTCAGCCGCCAAGGCTGCCACCGCCAGGCTCATAGCTATACGATGGTCCCCTTTACTTTCCACCCTAGCACCCCGCAGCACATCCGCCTGGCCTTTGATAATAAAACCATCCGGCTGTTCCTTTATATTCACACCCATTTTACTAAGCCCTGTGGAAATAGCGTTAATACGGTCAGTCTCTTTGACTCTTAATTCCGCAGCCCCCCGAACCGATGATTCCCCTTTGGCTAAAGCCATAGCTACAGCTAATACAGGTATTTCATCGATAATGGTCGGGATTATATCGGCCTCTAGGTTAGTTGCCCGTAATTCAGAATGCGCAACAATAATATCTGCTATCGGTTCCCCACTTATTTCCCGCTCATTTACAAGTTTTATTTTAGCCCCCATATCTTTTAATACCTTTATTATTCCTGCCCTGCTGGGGTTTATCCCCACATTAAGAATTAGTAATTCAGAGCCAGGTATTATACTAGCCGCAACTAAGAAAAATGCTGCCGATGAGATATCCCCCGGAATTAAGAATTCTGTTGCCTGAAGCTCTTGCCCCGGTTTTATTCTTATCTCCCGGCCCTTAACCAAGATGTCTGCCCCCATAGAGGCAAGCATGCGCTCACTGTGATCCCGCGACTTATATGGTTCGCTAAGCAGGGTTTCGGACCCGGCATTCAAAGCCGCCAACATCAGAGCTGACTTTACTTGGGCACTAGCCACCGGCAGTTCATATTCAAGACCGGAAAGCCGCCCACCTCGGATTACTATCGGGGGATACTCGCTATTCTGCCGCGCTTTTATATCCGCCCCCATAGCAGACAGTGGTTTAATAATTCGCTTCATCGGTCTTTGGTTCAAAGATTCATCTCCGCTAAGAATAGAAAGAAAGTTTTGCCCCGATAACAATCCGGCCATAAGCCGCATAGTTGTGCCGGAATTCCCGCATTCAAGTATCCTAGGCGGCTCTTTAAAGCCGCTTAAACCGGTACCATATACCTGTATCTCTGTTTGGTTTGTTTTTATCTTTATTCCCAATTGTCTTATACAATTACAGGTCGATAGGGTATCTTCGGCCAATAGAAAGTTTTTTATGGTACTTTTCCCCCGGGCTAAAGCAGAAAAGATTACTGCCCGGTGCGATATCGACTTATCCGCAGCAACGGAGATTTCTCCCCTTAATGCCTTGGTTGCACTACTTATCCTGCGCATTTTTCCCTCCAAAAGATGATAGTATGGTATTTAGCTGTATTATCTTATCCAAGCTTTTATCCCTTGTCTTTGCAGGGCAATTACTGCCTTTTCGGCATCATGGGAACAGGGAACCCCTAAGCGCATAGTACCGCCATCGCCTTCCCTAACCCTTAGTATTTCAATGTCTACAATATTTACCCCTTCGTCACCCAGAATCCTTCCCAGTAAACCGATAATACCGGGCCGGTCAGGGACAATACAAGCGATATCGCAAAAATCCGGAGCCAAACCCCGGTGAACCCGGGGTATTCTATCTCTTATATCTTTAGCCTCATGAAGTAAGCGAAATATACTATCATGTTTATCGGAAGCTAAGGCATCTTTGAGCATAAGCAAAATGCCAATTAGCTTATCTAAGCAGGGAATAATTTGCATCCGGTTGGAAAAAAGGATATCCTCCCATAGCTCGGGGTTAGAGGAGGCTATACGGGTTGTATCCCGGAAACCACCGGCAGCCATCTCCAGAATCTCGTCTTTACCTTCGGTCAAGGCCACTAAGGCTATCGCCGCCAGGTGGGGAATATGGCTTACCGCAGCTACTAATTGGTCATGTAGGGACGCTTCCATAAAGCGTATCTTGGCTCCGGTATATTGCAGTATCTCCACCATAAATTCAAGCACCCTATCCGGCACACTCGGTAAAGGAGTCAAGGCATAGACTGCATTTTCAAATAGATAACGGTCGGACCCTTGTACCCCTCGGGTTTCCGCACCGGCCATAGGGTGACCCCCTATAGCCCAAACCCCTTCCGGCAGCTCCTCCAGCAAGCGACAGATTTCTTCTTTGGTGCTACCAACATCGCTAACAATACTTCCCGGTTTTAGGTAGGGCTTTATGCTACTAATTATTCCCGGGTAATATCTTAAAGGAATACAAAGGAAAATGAGCCTAGCCCCCTGCGCCCCCTTTTCTAGGGTAACTGCCCGATCTATAGCCCCCATTTTCAAGGCTTTATCCAAGCTGTCAGAATCCTGATCATAACCCCATATCTCGCGAATTAATGGCGAATCCCTCAGGGCTAATCCTAAAGAACCCCCGATAAGTCCCGTACCGATAATTAGAATATCGATCTGCATGTTATTTAGTTACCTGCCTTAATTGATGCTATTTAAGCTGGATGCTATAGTCCTGATCTTTCTTACCAGTTCCCCGAAGCGTTCGGGCGTCAGCGACTGCGGTCCATCGGAAAGCGCCTCACTAGGGTTTTGATGGACCTCAACCATTATGGCATCGGTACCCGCAGCTACAGCCGCCATAGCCATAGGCTCTACTAGCTTCCACTTACCGGTTCCATGGCTCGGGTCAACCATTATCGGCAGATGGGTTAATTGTTTGATAAGCGGTACAGCGCTAAGGTCTAAGGTGTTACGCGTGTAATTTTCAAAGGTTCTTATTCCCCTTTCACACATAATCACCTGCTTGTTTCCGCTAGAAATGATATATTCCGCCGCCATTATCCATTCCTCAATAGTAGCAGATGCTCCTCTTTTTAATAAAATAGGTTTGTTAATCTTGCCTAGTTCCCGTAGTAAAAAGAAATTCTGCATATTTCTGGCACCCACCTGTAGAATATCGGCAAACTCCGCTACCATTTCTATCAAACGAGTATCCATTATCTCCGTTACCACCGGCAATCCAGTTAATTCCCGGGCTTCCGCTAATATCTCCAAGCCCTCTTTTTCCAAGCCTTGAAAGGAATAGGGTGAAGTCCGGGGTTTAAAAGCTCCACCTCGAAGCATGGTGGCCCCCGCTTCCTTAACTAATTGGGCAATTTCCAGGTATTTTTCCCGGCTTTCTACCGCACAGGGACCAGCTATAATCTGTATTTCCCCATTGCCAATTTCCCGATCTCCTACTTTAATTATGCTCGGCTCCACTTGGAATTCCTTGGAGGACATCTTGAATGGCTGCATAATTGGCACTACCTTTTCTACCCCGGGCATAGTCTCGAATAATTCCATCAATGCGGGTGTTTTATCCCCGATAGCGCCGATTATAGTCCTCTCCACCCCCTGGGATAAATGAACTTTGAAGCCTTTGTCTTGTAATCTTTCGGTCACTGCCTGAAGCGCCTCGGGCAAGACACTTCTTTCCATTACAATAATCATTTCTTCCTCCTTCTGCAGGAAAGGTGAGAAAACAAAAAACCATCAGTGATGCTAATCACCAATGGTTAATAATCCATTGCTAATATTGCCCACCATCCTACCGTTCTACGCTTGTTTTCACTTGCCGTACTACATTTTCAGAATACCATGCCGACGGTACTTAAGCAAGCATAAAACCGATGATGATCGCGTCGAGATACTTCGGGTTTTAAGCGGATAAAAAAATCCTCTTTAAAATTCTCGCTGATTGTTTTCGCAATTTCCTGTATAATTAGTTCCATAAGAGTCTCTC
>CAYRCG010000010.1:0-25985 GCA_964422685.1 uncultured Syntrophomonas sp.
CCCGGGACAAATCACCCAAGTCATTACCAACTTACTGATTAACGCCGATCAAGCGATGCCGGAAGGCGGAACAATCGAGATTCACGCCGAAAAACTGGATATCGGCGCAAACAGCACCTTGCCGCTTCAACCCGGCAGTTATGTAGCCTTGAGCATAAAAGATGACGGCCCGGGCATGTCCAGCCAGATCCTGCCTAAAATCTTTGATCCTTATTTTAGCACAAAAGAGCATGGCAACGGCCTGGGACTGACAGTTTGCTATTCAATCGTTAAAAAACACGGCGGGCATATTTCCGTACGTTCCATAGAGAAGGAAGGAACGAGCTTCACGGCATACCTGCCTGTCTCCAATGCCCAGACAGAGGACGAGTCGGATGAGGATGCTCTCATTTTGGGGGAAGGAAAGGTTCTATTGATGGAGGATGAGGAGGATGTGCGGCAGACAGTACACGAGATGCTGACCTTCCTTGGTTATGACGTGGAGCTGGCCGAAAACGGCGATGAAGCGATCAGGCTCTATCAAAAGTCATTAGGATCGGACCATCCTTTTGATGTTGTGATTGCCGACCTGACGGTTCGCGGCGGTATGGGCGGCAAAATGGCGGTAACTGAACTCATTAAAGCCAATCCGGATGTTAAAGCGATTGTTTCCAGCGGTTACTCCTCAGACGCGTTATCCGATTATAAGGAATACGGTTTTTACGATGTAATTGCCAAACCTTACCGGCTTCAAGAACTGGGCCGGGTCTTATCGGGGGCCATGCAGGGAAGCAAAAAATAGTTCTATGCAAGCTGCAGACCCCGAGGCCGGACGGTTTATGATCAGACCTATTAGCAATATCTAAATGGCACAAATAAATGCCCCCCCGCGTCCCCGGAGCGATGCACGAGCATAATGAAAATATAAGTAATTTTTTAAAAATAAAATTAGTAATGATAGGAAAAGCTTCAATTTCAAAGCAAATAACCGTCTAAGATAGGTCATAGAGTTCCCTACTAGGTAGTGGATACTCTAGTTGCTACAGGTAGTCATAGTGTTTTTGTAACTAGTTGGTATTAGGCATATAATTAAGCGTGTACTATCGAAAAATCTATAAAAAGGCTTAAACCATTCTCAATTGCTTAATTCTAGATTAAGTGTCTAGAAACGGGGGAACCATGTTATTAATGGGGTGAATCCGAAATCTTCGGTAGGGCTCCTTGGTCCGAACCCGACAGCTAACCTCGTAAGCGGTAAGGAAGGAGAGAATGGAATCTTTTATGTTTATTATGCTGCTGCAATCTAGCTTTTGCCGGCTATCACCTAAAACCCTTCCTACAATTTGCCTTTTGTTTTCCCAAGTATATAATCCTTGAATAGACGAATATTAAACGGAAATTCCCACAGAGGAATTGTCGGTAGATTGCCTATTTATATCTAAAAGGATGATGAAAAGTGGATAAAATCGTAATTAAAGATCTAGTAAAAATCTATGGAAACAATACTGATAAAGCCCTTGCTATGCTAAAAGAAGGCAGAAGCAATGAGGAAATAATGAAAATAACCAAACAGGTTGTAGGAATAAGATTTGCCAATCTCTCGATAAAAGTAGGTGAAACATTTGTAATAATGGGTCTCTCGGGCAGTGGCAAATCAACTTTATTAAGATGTATTAACCAATTGATAAAACCTACTACAGGGGAGATACTGCTGGATGGGAAGAATCTGGCTAAGATGCCAACTAAGGAATTAATTGATATTCGCCGCAAAAGGATGAGTATGGTTTTTCAGCGTTTTGCATTATTACCCCACCGCAGTATTTTGGACAATGTTGCTTACGGGTTAGAGGTGCAGGGACTCGGTATAGAAGAGCGTTATGCAGCAGCCATGAAATCAATTGAGATGGTAGGTTTAAAAGGTTGGGAAACTACCTATCCTGAAAATCTCAGTGGTGGTATGCAGCAAAGGGTAGGGATAGCACGGGCATTAGCTAATAATCCGGATATTTTATTAATGGATGAACCGTTTAGTGCCCTTGATCCTTTAATAAGACAGGATATGCAAGATGAACTTTTAGATATTCAGGAAAAGCTGCAAAAAACCATCATATTCATAACCCATGATCTTGACGAAGCCCTTAAAATTGGTGACCGGATAGCGCTTATGAAAGATGGTGAAATTGTCCAAATGGGACGACCTGATGATATTCTTTTATCACCCGCTACTGAATATGTAGCCCGCTTTGTAGAAAATATTGATCGCACTAAAGCACTTACTGCATCAGCTGTTATGGTAAAACCCCGATTTGTATTGCATCCCAAGGATGGTCCCCGAACAGCTTTACGCACTATGAAAAAAGGGGGTTTATCAGGTGTTTTTGCCACTGATAGAGGAGGACATTTAATAGGCTATATTACTGTCGATAACGCTTCTAGGGCAGTAGAGGAAGGGGATAAGACACTAGATACAATTATTGATAAAGATATTCCCATTGCTTCCCCTGATACTCCGCTATCAGATCTCTTAGATGTAATTGCTTATACTCGGATACCGGTAGCAGTAATTGATGAAGACCGACTATTAAAAGGAATACTTGTTAGGGGTTCAGTTATAGGCGGTTTAGCCGGTGAAAGGAGACAAGCTTAATTGGATATGATACCCAGGATACCTATTTACAAATGGACTGATAATGGAATCAATTACCTGCAAAAGAAATTTAGTGGCGGATTTGATGCCATAAGCGAGTTCCTGAAAACGGGTATTAATGGTTTGCAAGATCTGTTAATGGCGATTCCCCCTGAAGCGCTCATCATAATTTTTGCTATTTTGGCGTGGATGTTTGTAAATAAAAAAACTGCCCTATTTGCAATAATTGGTCTATATCTCGTCTATAATATGCATTTATGGGATCCTACAATGCAGACTTTAGCAATGGTTATTACTTCAGTTTTGCTATGTATAATAATAGGTGTGCCATTAGGCATATTAGCGGCTAAAAACCGAACGGCACATAATATAATTACACCGATACTTGATTTTATGCAGACATTACCTGCATTTGTTTACCTATTGCCAGCAGTGTCCTTTTTTGGGCTCGGTGTTGTACCAGGGGTTATAGCCACACTCATATTTGCAATGCCGCCTGTTATCAGATTGACTGATCTAGGTATAACCCAAGTCCCGGGGGAATTAATGGAACTAGGCAGATCATTTGGTTCAACCTTTTTCCAAATGTTATTAAAAATTGAATTGCCTCTTGCCCGCTCCACTATCATGGCTGGTATAAACCAGTGTATTATGTTGTCTCTTTCAATGGTGGTTATCTCCGCAATGATTGGGGCCAAAGGGTTAGGAGGTGAAGTTTGGCGCGGAATTCAGCGAATGGAGATAGGTATGGGTTTTGAGGCAGGACTAGCCATAGTAGTTATAGCGATTATTTTAGACCGTATAACTCAGAGTTTTGGTTCTTCAAACAACAAGGAGGATGATTAAGTGATAAAGAATAGGAAACTTACCATAGTCTTGGGTTTGCTGCTTATTATGTCATTGGGTTTAGTCGGGTGCAGCAGTGAGCGAACTTCTGATAAAGGAACCGTGGAGATTCTATATGTTGAATGGGCTTGTGCTAGTGCAACATCACATGTAATAGCTGATATTCTGGAAAACAAAATGGGTTATGATGTTGAGCTGACTCCTGTTACTGCAGCAGTAATGTACGAAGGTTTGAGTAATGGAGACGGGGATGCAACTTTTTGTACCTGGTTACCGGTAACTCATGGTGAGTACATGAAGAATATAGAAGGCACAGTTGAAGATTTGGGGCCGAATATGGAAGAAGCCAAAATCGGTTTGGTGGTACCTGAATATGTAACAATTGGTTCTATCGAGGAAATGAATGCTGCGAAAGACAAATTTAATAAGGAAATAATAGGGATTGATCCCGGGGCTGGAATTATGAAATGTTGTGAAGCAGCTATTGAAGATTATGATCTCGACTATTCCCTAGTAGAAGGTAGTGATGCGACAATGGTAGCTGCATTGAAATCCGCCGTTGATAATGATAAATGGGTAGCAGTTACAGGATGGACACCACATTGGAAATTTGCCCGTTGGGATCTGAAATATCTCGATGATCCTAAAAAATCATTCGGTGAAGCAGAAACCATAAATACCGTAGTCAGGGATGGATTGAAAGAGGATATGCCTGAAGTATATGAACTGTTTAACAATTTCCATTGGACAACAGACGATTTAGGCAATGCAATGGTTATGGCAACTGAAGATGGAGAAACCAGTTCTTCCGCTGCACATAAGTGGGTGGCAGAAAACGAGGAATTGGTAAACAGCTGGTTACCAGATAGTTTTAAATAAATATTCTGAACAGCAATCTAAAAACCCCCCGGAATATATTCCGGGGGGTTTTATTCGGGGGACGCCAAACAGGGGGACGGTT
The DNA here is from genome assembly GCA_964422685.1 of uncultured Syntrophomonas sp. Lineage (GTDB taxonomy): Bacteria > Bacillota > Syntrophomonadia > Syntrophomonadales > Syntrophomonadaceae > Syntrophomonas. The sequence goes on from CAYRCG010000010.1 coordinate 4,434, forward strand.
CTTTGTTTGCGAGGAATCTCACAAGCTAGGAAGCACGATAAGGGGGCGCGCGCGCTATGCCATCCCCACGCTGGACATCTTTATATATTAGTTTCCTAAAAGCGCTCGGACACATATCAAGGGGAATGGGCCCGATGGAGTCACCTATATTCCGATATCGCCAGATTTTCGGATAGGGTTCTGCTTGGTTGTGTGTGAGGGCAAATATATTTTTGACCCCCATTACATATAGGCTAGCTAGATGACATTGGGGTTAGACCCCGGTCCATTAAGCTTGATGGCCGCCAGGCCAAACGGTTTATGGTCGGACCTATTAGCAATATCTAAATGACGCAACAAAAACGTCCCCCCGTGTCCCTAACGTCCCCCTGTGCCCCCGGGAACCGAAATGCCGTCTTTACCGCATTTTTCACAGCTTACTTATACGACAGGGTATATTCTTGATATTTGGGGTGCCAAATTCCTTACCCAGCTTATTCATAGAGGTAAGCATGTTGTAATTTGATTTTTTCCACTCGTATTGTTGTTCGGATTCACCCTCCGGAAACCACCAGCCCAAAGAAGCGCTTATTACCCGGGGATGAACAATATCAGTCACCTTCGCTATCTGAGTAATCCGGCCATGAGATGTTTCGATAATTACCGGTTCCCCTTCCTTTATGTCATATGCTGCAGCAGTATGAGGATGAATTTCCACCGTCGGTGCGGGTCTCTTTTTTCGCAATTTTTCCACCCAGCGATAGGATGAAAGCAGATAATAGCGGCTTTTAGCACTAGTCAGGATTAGGGGATAAGCTGGGTCGTCCGCTACCGGTAACCCTGTATAGTCCGGCAGAGCCTTAATATTGTATTTATCAGCGCTGCTTAGTTTCAATTCAACCTTGCCTGTGGGAGTGCGTAAACCCTTGTTTTCATACTCCCGGAAGCGATCCGGCCCTTTAAGATAACCCCTTTCCGCAAATTCCCGATAGTTAAAACCAGATGGGCGGAGAATATCTTCAAGTAATACCTCATAATCCTCAGGCCAGTATTCCGCAGGCGATATCCGTTTGCCCAGCTCGTTTATTATCTTCATATCCGGCCAACACTCTTCCGGGGGTTCTACAATTTTGGGCCTAGCCAGAACCATGCCATGACCTATCCCGTAGTGACCTATATCATTCATCTCGTATTGGTGAGCGGCAGGAAAAACAATATCCGCCAAGGCTGCGGTGGGGGTCATGAAAATATCGGCCACTACCATAAACTCCAGGCTGGTAAAGCTTTCATAGCTGGCTGCGCTATCTGCCCAGGATAGCATTGGATTGGTACAAATACCATAATAAGCTTTGATCGGATAAGGGTTTTTTTGCAATACCGCCTGGCGAAAATATGAAGGCGGCACTGTCATCATCCGGGGAATAGTGCCATGATAAGCCCCTATCATTTCTTTGCGTTTATAGGGCATCAAGTCAGCTCGCACAAATTCGCCCATAGGCATAACCTGCGGCTCGTGAGCATGGATATTGCCACCCGGAACCTCAAGGTTTCCGGTGATAGCCATCAGGCAAAGCAAGGAACGGGTAGAATCAAAAACATTGGTATCATGCTCGATGGCATTGCCCCATTGCAAAGCCGCCGGTTTTAAGCGGGCATAAAGCCTGGCGGCCTGTCTGATCTGACCCTCTGGAACCCAAGTTATTTCGGCAATCTTTTTAGGGTCAAATTGTTTCACATGGGAAGCCAGGTCTTCAAAGCCATGTGTATATTTATCAACAAATCCCTTGTCATGGAGCCCTTCTTCTATGATTACATGTAGGAATCCGAGAGCAAGGGCTTGAGCAGTACCTGGCCGAAGCTGCAGCCATATATCAGCCTTTTCCGCTAGTTCACTGCGCCGGGGATCGACTACAATCAGCCGTGCCCCATTCTTTAGCTGCTGCAACAAGTTGCTGCCAATCTGCCCTTCTTCATTTGTTGAAAGAATATTGCTTGCCCAGGACATAATCAGGCTGGTCTTATTATGCAGATCCGCCACCGGATAGAAACCGCAGGTATGGATGCCGCTAATCTCGCGGGGGGCATGGCAAACATCTTGGGAAGCGACCACGTTGGGAGAACCGAAGGCGTTAGCCAAGCGAATCATTACAAAGTGCTCCAGACCCTTGGGCATCCCCACCCCGAAGGCCACCGCCCGCGCCCCATGCCTTTCCTTAATATCCAGCATTTTGGCGGCGCATTCATCCAGGGCTTCCTGCCAGGAAATACGCTGCCATTTGCCCTCCCCGCGCTGGCCGGCGCGTTTTAAAGGGTAGCGGAGACGATCGGGATGGTTAAGCCGATCCGCCGATATCCTTCCTTTGAAACATGTATATCCCTTGTTCAAATAACCTCCTGGGTCGCCCTTTATCTTCACTATCTTATTGTCCCGGACCCCGACCAAAAGAGCGCAACCGCCATGATCCATCCGCGCGCAATGGGTTTTAACCCAACGAATATTATCAGTCATAATATCCCTCCACCCGGCAATTAAGCCAGCTATATTTATCTACTTTGGGACATGAGATTAAAGGTTTCGGCATAGGCCCCGTTCTGCCAAACCTCCGGCTCAACCAGGCCGATGGATAACGATTGCGTAAATGAGATAACCATATCAATCATTTCATCCTTATTCAGCTCCTTAGCCACTATCCATCTATATACGGCATGTTTTATGATTGCCAGCGTGGCGTGAGCTATGGGAAGCACGGGCAGACTGCGAAAACAGCCGTTTTTAATGCCGTATTCTATGTTTTTTCCAGTGAAATTCAAGAACTTATCTTCAAAATCTTTTAGACATTTATCAATATTTCCGTTAATACCCGCAACTCTGCTATATATCTCCGCCAAACGTTCATTCTTCGCAAATATTTCTAAGATCACCCGCTTGGTTTCAATAAAACGCCGGCAAAGATCTTTTTCTGAAGCATAATAATCCTTAACCCCGCTAACAATCTGTTCAAAAAGATCCTCCAGTAGGGTTTTTAATATATCTTCCTTATTGCTAAAATATTTATAAAAAGTGCCTGTGCCATAACCAGACATGGTAATGATCTCCCTTACCGGCGTATTTATGTAACCTTTTTCACTAAATAGCTCTAGTGCACATTCCAGTAGCCTGGCCCGTTTTTCCTTCATTTTAACTTTCTTTTTATTCACAGTTCAAACCCCCCTAATCTGATTGAACGTTCGTTCACCTTTTACTAGAATATCCCCTACTATTCTTGCTGTCAAGCAAACAGGGGGACGGTTCTTTGTTTGCGATGAATTTCACAAGTTAGGAAGCACGATAAGGGGGCGCCCGCGAGCTGTGCCATCCCCACGCCGGATAGACATCTTTATTATATTAATTTTCCTAAAAGCCCTAGGATACATATCAAGGGGAATGGGCCCGATGGAGTCACCTATATTCCGATATCGCCAGATTTTCGGATAGGGTTCTGCTTGGTTGTGTGTGAGGGCAAATATATTTTTAACCCTTGTGTCCACCTACCCGCATGTTGTCCACCCTATATTTTTGCCAGCTCTTGAGCCTTTTGAAAATCCTATTTTTCAGGGAAGAAGTCCTCCATCGGAACCACATAATTCGCCGGCCCGGTCGCGCTACTATCCGCAAGTACCTCTATGGTATCCAAATCAAGCAAACCGGTGTCATTGAGTTTCGCGATCGCCTTTAGGGAGAAATTTGCTTCCTGTTCTTTGCCTAAATCGCTGGGAACATCAAGCCCGTTGCCCTTATGATACATTATCCAAAGGAATGTCGCAGTATAATCGGAAGCAGTGGCCGTTTCTTCGTAGTCGGTCATTTCATAGTGCAGGCCGTCATAATGCGGCTCGTAGGCCTCGGTGAACAAAGCGGATAAGTATGTTATGAGTTGGCTTTTATACGTATTATTTGCAGTGCCAGCGCCATCGTCGATATAAGGAACAGCGTAATCATACACATCCGCAGCGTTTTCTCCGCCGGCAACCCAAGCTTCATATGCGGCGATTGTCATATGCACCGCTTTTCTGCCCTCTACATAGATTGTCTTGTCGTATTCAATCAGAATCCCGTCTTGGTCATCCATGGTTCCCAAAACGGTTTCGTCCGCAGACTTATTTTCCTGTAACTGCGATTGGGTGTCTCCTGTCTTGTTCACCGCCAGCCCCACGGCCAGCCCCACAGCAAGTATGAAGGCAGCGATGATGATAATCCGCGAATGTTCTTTGAAGTTCAACACATTCTTCACCCTTTCTTTCATGCCACCTTCCCCAAAAGCAAAAGGTTGCCGGAGCAAACAGGGGGATGGTTCTTTGTTTGCAATGAAATTCACAAGCGAGGAGGCACGATAAGGGGGCACCCGCGAGCTATGCCATCCCCACGCTGGCTAGACATCTTTATATATTAGTTTCCTAAAAGACCCCGGACACATATCAAGGGGAATGGGCCCGATGGAGTCACCTATATTCCGATATCGCCAGATTTTCGGATAGAGTGCTGCTCGGTTGTGTGTGAGGGCAAATATATTTTTGACCCCCACTACATATAAGCTAGCTTGATGGCGTTGGGGTCAGACCCCGGTCCATTAAGCTTGATGGCTGCCAGGCCAAACGGTTTATGGTCAGACCTATTAACAATATCAAAATGAAACAGTAAAAACGTCCCCCTATGTCCCCCCTTATTACTAGGCTTCTAGGTAAAGCAAAAACCACCCACCGACAAAATTCTTTTTATCAATAGATGGCAGATAATCTGGTGGAGGCGGGGGGAATTGAACCCCCGTCCGCAAGAAAGACCAGCTGAGTATCTCCGAGCGCAGTCCATGTTTTGAGCTTCGCTATCCGGGCGCCCGTGGACAGGCTCCCTTCAGGCTATCCCCGATTGTTTTCCCCTTAAAGCCCCTCGAGGAGGAAGGCTTCAGGGTACCCTAACTAAGTGACGCCCTGCACCAAACCGTTAGGAAATCTGGCCGGACGAGCCGCTTAAGCGGCTAGTGCAAAATTATCTTCTGCAGTTAATTTAAGTTTCACCTTTTTAACGAGCTGGCGACAACTCGGCTCGCTGCTCAACCCATCTTATCCCCCGTCGAAACCAGTACGCCCCCATATTAATTAATAGTGATCGCAGGGGCTATAATAAACCCTGCTATCCATATTGTCAAGAAAACGGATTAATTAAATAATGATCCCACTACAGAAACTGTCGCAAGAAATATAGCCCGCAACATACCACCTTATCAACATATAAAATATAGGTGAATTACTTATGGATATAACCTTTTGCAATGATGTCAATAATTTAATCGTTCCTAACCCGAGTCATCCTAATGATTTAAAGCTACGGGTTAGGTTTTATAGTCTAAGTCTACGGGCTAAAGGTTAGCTTATTATCCATCCGAAGGCTAAACCCTAAACCCGGCTTCTTTCTTTCAGACTTCGTTCTATATCGCGCTGGGCATCACGGCTGGCAATGTCTTCGCGTTTATCATAGAGTTTTTTCCCTACCGCTACCGCCAGATCCATTTTAGCCCGCCCTTCCTTGAAATAAATCTTCAGGGGAATTAGAGTCAATCCCTTTTCCCGCTGCAAGGCATACAGGCGGTTTATTTCTCGCCGGTGCAAAAGGAGCTTTTTAGGGCGCAGGGGGTCATGGTTGAATTGGTTGCCTTTATCGTAAGGGCTGATATGAAAATTATTGACCCAAACCTCCCCGTCTTTGACCACCGCGTAGGCATCGCGCAGGTTGGCTTTTCCCATGCGCAAAGATTTAACCTCGGTCCCCACCAGCACTAGACCGGCTTCCAAGTTTTCCTTAATATGATATTCGAAACGGGCACGGCGGTTATCTATAACCGGCTTAATACCTCGGCTCTTCTTAGCCATCTTTTACACCTCAAACCACCTGAGATAAAACAAACCCTCGTCTCGGGGTAAACACTTGCTGAGACCAGGGTTAGTCTTTTGCTTGCACCCCTATTATAGCTGGATTCTCCGCTTTCGTCAAGGTTGATGGTCTTGGGTCAAAATCAAAGGTGTTTTGCAAATGGCGGATGAAGATTCCTCGCTGCGCTCGAATGATAAAGGGATGCTCAGCATGACAAAAGAGCGCTTGGAATGAGTAAGGGGATGCTGTATTCCCCCATTATCCTCTTACTCATCCACCAGCAATTCGAAATCGATCTTGCCTTCATCTACATTAACCTTAACCAACTGTACTCGAACCGTATCACCGATAGCAAACTTCCTTCCGCTGTGCCGTCCCCGCAGGGTATAGGTGCGATCACTAAACAGATAATAATCGTCAGCTATGCTGGAGATATGCACTAATCCCTCTACCGTGTTTTCCAAGGCTACGAAAAAGCCAAAGGATTGCACGGAAGAGATGCGGGCGGAAAATTCTTCGCCTATGAATTGGGACATATACTGGGCTTTTTTCATATCCAGGAGTTCCCTTTCGGCTTCCTCGGCCTTTGTCTCCTGCAGACTTGATTGCTCCCCGTAAATGCCCATTTTTTTCTCGAAAACACTTTTCTTACGAGCATTCATACCCCCATCTAAAAGGAGGCTGAGCACCCGGTGTACTACCAAATCAGGATAGCGCCTGATTGGGCTGGTAAAATGACAATAAAAGGGGGAAGCCAGGCCGAAATGCCCTCGGGGTTCAGGTAAATAACTGGCATGTTTCATAGAGCGCAGGATCATCAGGGATATCATTTGTTCCTCCGGTCGCCCCTTTATATCTTCCAGTATCCCCTGAAATAGCGCAGGGCTGACTTTGTGTCCCTTTACCTTATGCCCGAATACCGCCAAAACCTTATTTAATTCACTGATAGCTTCCTCATCGGGTTTTTCATGCACCCGATATAAGGCCGGTAATCCCAAATTGTGTAGGTGTTCCGCTACCACCTCATTGGCCTTTATCATAAAATCTTCTATCAGCATTTCCCCCGGCCCTCGGTCAGCCTTCTTGATTTCCAAGGGGAAACCTTCTTCATCTACGCTTACCTTGCTTTCAGGAAAATCGAAATCCAACATCCCCCGGTTCAGGCGGGAGCGACGCAAGATATCGGATAGTTCTTTCATAAGGAAAAACTTCTCTGTTAGTTGCCCATACTTGTCCCTCAGGTCCGGAGGATTATCGGTTAAAATGCGATTTACCTCACTATAGGTCATGCGCTCATCAATCTGTATAAGCGACTTGCAAAGCTCATAATTCGTCACCTGTCCATCAGAATCGATATCCATCAGGCAACTTATGGCCAGTCGTTCCACCCGGGGATTAAGGCTGCATATATCGTTAGATAATTCCGCCGGCAACATGGGCAAAACTTTATCAAGTAAATAAACGCTGGTGCCACGCTTAAACGCTTCTTTATCCAGCTTACTGTCTTCTTTTACATAGTGAGAAACATCGGCAATGTGTACCCCTAACCGATAACCAATCGGGGTTTTTTTAATGGAAACGGCATCATCCAGGTCCTTGGCATCCTCGCCGTCAATAGTAACCATAGGCCAGTTCCGCAGGTCCCGGCGCCCGGCTGTTTCTTCCGCGGTGACCGTAAGGGAATTTGCCCGGGCTTCTTCCAGCACAGTTGCAGGAAAATCTAAACGCAAACCATGCTTTTTAGCCAATACCTTAAGCTCGACCCCATTCTCCCCTTTACTTCCTAATATCTCAATTATTTTGCCTTCTGCTACTTTATCCCGCTCCGGCCACGCGCTGATCCTGACTAGCACCTTATCGCCCTCCCGGGCTTTCCATTTGCGCGAGGTTTTTACATAGATAGGGTAAATCTGCCGGGAGTCATCCGGTATCACCTGGGTCAAATGCCGGCCCCTAGTAAAGGTTCCTACCAGTTCCCGGGTATTGCGGGCTAAGATTCTGATGACTGTGCCCTCGGCCCGTTGGCCGTTATAACCCTTTTCCTGTATCCGCACCATTACCTTATCATTATGCATTGCCCCATTGAGCTTCTTGCCATAGACAAATATCTCCTCGCCGCCCGTTTTCTCCGGCACCAATACACCGAAACCCTTTTTGCTGACACGGATTATACCCCGGGTCAGGTTCATCATTTCCGGCAAACCGAATTTCCCGGCCCGGGTCTTTACTATCTCCCCTTCTTTCTCTAATCTACCCACGATTTTACTGAATCTGAGTTCCTCATCCATATCAGCAATGCTAAAAACCCCTTTTAAATCGTGGTAACTTAAGGGTTTATAGCTTTTTTCATGCATACATTCCAGAATGCTTTCCCTGTTTATCATATATTAATTTATTCCTCCTGTTGTTTCCCTAATAATTTTTTGTAATCATCTATAATAGCCCAAATCGCGACCATCTATAAGAACTATGGGCTAAGATTCCTCGCCAAGCTCGGGGTGACAAGTGAAACCACCATTAGTATTATTCCCTAGATAAGGGGGATAGAAACGCCTCGATTTGATTCTCCCCAAAATCCCTGTTGATTTTTCCGAAAACAGTAATTAAATATCGGCTTGCGTAAATCTAGCGTTCGCTTGGTATACTTATGCCATAATCTAATACAAAATTAATTTTGCAGCGGTGCCTTTATTCATATAAGACGCCAACAGCATTATCCTTCCGCTCTACGAATGACTCTTTACGAATTCAGCTAACTCCTGAGCTATTTTTTCCTTATCGGCACTCATAGTAGCGACATGCCAGGAATTTTCTAGTTCTACCAACCTAGCTCCACCCTGGTTGAGTTGCCGGAATAAATAACTACCGCTTTTAGGCTTTACTACCTCATCATTCAGCGATTGCATGATTAAAGCGGGAATGCGCAGATCATTTATTTCGCGAAGTAATTGGCTGCGTAATTCCATCATGCTCTGAAAAGCTTGCAAAGGAAAGTAATTGTAAGCAAATCTCCCCTTCCCCTCCAAACGCTTTTGTTCCTCCTGTCCATTTTTAGTCCAATAGGGCTGGAATTTCGCAATTAGAGGGAGTAAGGCCGTCTTCCAGCCGGAGCGTTGGAAAATAGGAGCGTTGATGGATGCTGCCCCGGATACACCCGGCACCCTAATTCCGGTATATAATGCCAAAAGCCCCCCTAAGGAGAGTCCCGCTACAAATACTCGGGGATATTGTCCCTGCAAGCTCATTAATTCTTTCTTCACGGCTGCAAACCAATCCCGCCAATGATAACGATTTAAGTCCTCCGGGCTGCTCCCATGGCCGGGCAAAAGCAAGGCTTCTATACTACAACCGCAATATTTATGCAACAATTCTGCTACCGGTCGCAACTCGGATGGTGAAGCAGTAAAACCATGAATAAAAAGTAGGGCTACTCCTTTATCTCCTTTTAGGAAAAAAGGCTGAGCTTGCTTATGTATAGCAACCATTCTATTTGCTCCTTTTTTGCCCCTTGCGGCTTAGACAAATATACCGCTCCGCATCCCGCCCATGACGTAAGTTTTCATAGTAAAATCGGACCCTATTCGGGTATTCCCTATTGTGAGAAGTAATAAGAAAAGCAGGTAAGAAACCCTCACCTGCTACAACTTTGCTACGCTTTATTGTATTATCCCTGATTACTGGTTCATTATCGCCAGAATCAAGGTCAAAATCATAAATAATGCCGCAACATAAGCGGTTATTTTGGCTAAAAGTTCGTCTAAACCTTTCTTCTTTCCACCAAAAACAGTTTCGCCGGCTCCGGCAATACTCCCCGAAAGACCTGCACTTTTCCCTGATTGCAGGAGTATAGTAGAAATAAGCCCTAGAGCACAGATTACTTGCAGGATCAGTATAATAGTTTTTAACACTGGTACACCTCCAATAGAATCGGGTATCACTAAGAACCATTTTTTATTTTACCATAGGGATGCAGTAAAACACAAGATAAAAGTTTTCTCTAGGGCTTAAATGCTTTTATCCCCCGGTATATGGCGAAGATGTCCAGTTCTTCTTCTATACGCAACAATTGATTATATTTAGCCACCCGGTCACTGCGGGCGGGGGCACCGGTCTTAATCTGCCCCACGTTAGTGGCCACGGCAATATCAGCAATAGTTGAATCTTCTGTTTCCCCGGAACGATGGGATATTACACAAGTATATCCGGACTTTTTTGCCATTTCAATAGTATGCAGGGTTTCGCTCAAAGTGCCGATTTGATTAACCTTAATGAGTATACTATTGGCGATTCCCTCTGCTATGCCCCGTTCCAATCTTTCGCTGTTGGTTACAAAGATATCATCACCCACTAATTGGATTTTGGAACCAAGCCTCTCCGTTAATTCCTTCCATCCCGCCCAATCGTCTTCGCCCAAACCGTCTTCCAGAGATATGAGTGGGTATTTTTCCAAGAGCCGGGCGTAGAAGTCGACCATAGCGGAAGAAGATAAAACTTGACCATTGCTATCCAGGTGATATTTGCCATCCCTAAATAATTCGGTTGCCGCGACATCCAAAGCTAGATTTATATCACTGCCCGCTTTGTATCCGGCGGCAGTGATAGCTTCCAATATCAAATCTAAGGCAGCTTCATTAGAAGGCAGGTTAGGCGCAAATCCGCCCTCATCACCTACTCCGCTGCCAAGTCCTTTTCGGTTTAAAACCTTTTTTAAACTATGATAGACTTCCACCCCCATGCGTAAGCCTTCGGCAAAATTGCTGGCTCCGCTGGGAACAATCATGAATTCCTGTATATCGACATTATTATCCGCATGTTTACCGCCGTTAAGTATGTTCATCATGGGTACTGGGATCTCCCGGGCGTTTACTCCGCCGATATATTGATATAATGGTATAGCTAGGTGGCTGGCGGCGGCGCGGGCGGTAGCCAAGGATACCCCCATTATGGCATTAGCCCCTAATTTGGCTTTGTTCGGTGTATCGTCTAAATCTATCATTAGCTGGTCTATATCGATCTGCGCAGTGGCATCCATGCCGATTACTTCGGGTGCAATTATCATATTGACATTTTCAACCGCCTGCAATACCCCTTTACCTAGGTATCTGCTTTCATCCCCATCTCGCAATTCCACCGCTTCGTGGGCTCCGGTGGAAGCGCCGGAGGGCACCATGGCTCTTCCCATTGTCCCATCCTCCAGGAATACTTCTACTTCTACAGTGGGATTACCGCGGGAATCTAATATCTCGCGGGCAAACACATCAACTATACTGCTCATCTTTCCGCTTCCTTTCCTTTTGTGTTTTGCGTTACTTATACCTTGTATATTACTCCGTTTTAAGATTGCCCCGTCACTTCGCTCCTTGCAACGGGCTGTTAGCTGCGCTCATCGCAATTCGTCATGCTGCAAAGTTGCACCGATAAACGAACTCTTTATACTATAAGGGTTCATAACAATTACGGGAGCGCCGTCCTCCCCCTCACGCCTCACGCCTCGCGCCTCACGCCTCACGCCTCAGAAAAGATTGCCCCGTCACTTTGCCCCTCGCAATGACGGGGGTGGTGGTTCCGCTTCTCGCAATGACGGGGAATATGCTTCGCTTCTCATAACGGCTGGGTGTTGGCTTGGCTCCCTTCGGAGACTAAAATAGACCTCCCGCTCATTTCTGCAGGAATCGGGAGCTGTAATAGTTCCAAGATAGTCGGGGCAATATCCGATAACCTCGCTCCACCCCGTAATAAGCGATTCCTATGTTTATCGGAAACCAAAATAAAAGGAACCTTCCCGCAGGTATGTGCAGTAAAGGGATTCCCCGTCAGCGGACAAACCATCATCTCGCAATTGCCGTGGTCGGCCGTTACCAGGGTTATCCCTCCCCTATCCCGTACTGCCCTGACTACCCGGATCATACATTCATCAACGGTTTTTACCGCCTTTATGGCTGCTTCTAATATTCCCGTATGCCCTACCATATCAGGGTTAGCATAGTTAATTATTATGACATCGTAGAAATCCCGTTCTATTTCTTGTATGACCCGCCGGGTTACTTCCGGGGCACTCATCTCCGGCTGCAGATTATAAGTAGCCACCGCCGGCGAAGGAATCAGTATTCTATCTTCCCCCGGGTTCGCAGCTTCAACGCCGCCGTTGAAGAAAAAGGTGACATGGGCATATTTCTCCGTCTCCGCAACGCGCAGCTGCTTCAATCCCGCCGCAGATAGCACTTCCCCCAAGGTGTTTTCCAGGTTCTGGGGGGGGAAAGCTACCGAGGCATTAATATTAGCATCATACTGGGTCATGCAGACATAAAATACTTCCGGTTTTGCTTTTCTCTCAAAGAAAGGCATTTCTTTGTCCGTAAAAGCCCGACTTATCTGCCGGGCCCGATCCGCCCGGAAATTAAAGAAAATAATGCTGTCCCCATCCTCTACCAATCCTATTGGCCGCGCTTTATCATCTATTATCACCGCCGGTTCCATAAACTCATCGCTCAGCCTGTCTTCATAGCTGTTCTGCAAAGCGGCAAAAGCGTTGGGGGCCTTTTGTCCTTCTCCTAAAACCATTGCATCGTAGGCCTTTTCTATCCTGTCCCAGCGCTTATCCCTATCCATGCCGTAGAAACGCCCGCCTAAGGTGGCGATTTTCCCTATACCGAGCCGTCGCATTTCTTCTTCTAACTCCGCAATATACTTATCCGCGGTTTGCGGGCCGACATCACGGCCATCAAGAAAGGCATGTACGAAAACCTTCCCCTGCTGCTGCATCTGGCATAAACGCAATAAAGCAAAGATATGTTCGCTATGACTATGTACCCCGCCATCCGATAATAAACCCATAAGGTGTACGGCCCCTTTATTCTTGCGGGCTGAATCAATAGCGGCCAGAAAAGCTGAATTAGAGAAGAAAGAGGCGTCTTCGATAGCATTACTGATACGGCTTATCTCCTGAAATACGACGCGACCGGAGCCTATGTTCAGATGCCCTACCTCGGAATTGCCCATCTGTCCCTCCGGTAAACCTACATCTTTTCCCGAACAGGTTAATAAAGTAGCGGGGTATCCGCTTTGTAAGCTATAGAAATGCCTAGGCTCAGCCCGGCTTATGGCATTGTCCGGACAAGCCTCTCGCTCGCCCCAACCATCAAGTATCATCAAAACCAAGGGACTTTTAGACATTACTGCTCAACCTCACAATACGGGCTAGGGAATCGGCCTGCAGGCTAGCCCCACCTATCAGGGCTCCATCTACATCCCTTTCCCGTAGGAATTCGCTAATGTTTTCCTCTTTAACACTACCGCCATATAATATCCGAGTTAGACCGGCTGTTCTCTGATCATAGATTTTTTCCAGAGTATTGCGGATAAAAGCTATCATCCCCTGTGCGTCATCATTGCTAGCGTTAACCCCGGTACCGATAGCCCAAACCGGTTCATAGGCGATCAGCAGCCTATCCCCGGAAATATTAATATCTTTCAGACATTTACCGAGCTGCTCTTTGACTACTTCCTGGGCCCGGTCGTTTTCCCTTTCCTGCAGGGTTTCGCCCACACAAAGCAGGGGAATAAGCCCTGCCTCAGTTGCAGCCTTAACTTTACGGTTTATTATCTGGTTACTTTCCCCCATTATCTGCCGGCGTTCGGAATGCCCCAGTATTACATAGCTGCAGGCAGCGTCCCGGAGCATAGAGGGAGATATTTCCCCGGTATAGGCCCCTTTCTCTTCCCAAAAGGAATTCTGAGCCCCCAATTTAACCCCGGATCCCTCGAGGATGGACTTTAAGATGCTTAAGGAAGTAAACGGGGGAAATATCACTATCTCCACTTCTTTATCGCTGGCGGCATTCGGTACTAAACGCAAAAACTCCCGGGCAAAGTCACCTGCCTCCCGGATACTTTTATTCATTTTCCAATTAGCGGCTATCATTCTTCGGCGCAGAAAATCACCCCCCTACCTTAACTTTTTTCCCAAAAAGGAGCTCCTTGCCCCAATTCAGCCCCCGCCGCAGTGGGCGTTTTTTCCTGGCAAACAACCACCCCGGGGAGCTTGATTCCTTCCAAAAACTCTAAAGTAGCCCCACCGCCGGTAGAAATATGGGTAACCCCTTCCTCTAGGCCCATCTTTTTGATTATCACGGCTGTATCACCCCCACCGATTACGCTAACTGCGGTAGATCGAGCCATCGCCCGGCTTATTTCCTCGGTGCCCTTAGCAAAGTTCGGGTACTCGTATACCCCCAAAGGGCCATTCCAGACAATAGTCGCAGCCTTTTCAATCTGTTTTTTAAAAAGTTCTATAGTTTGCGGTCCTATATCGAGTATCATCATTTCCGGGGGAACATGATCAATGTCAACAACCTGACTAGGGGTATCAGCGGATAACTCCGGGGCTATGACTACATCTAAGGGGAGAATTAGGCTTACTTTCCTTTTTTCAGTTTCCTCTAACAAACTTCTGGCCTGTTCCAGCAGTTTATCTTCACAAATGGATTTTCCGATGTTTTTCCCCAAGGCTTTTAAAAAGGTGTTAGCCATACCCCCGCCTATGAGTATTACGTCCATTTTCTCCAGGAAATTACCGATCAAGCCCAATTTATCCGCAACTTTAGCTCCACCCATTATAGCCATCCTGGGGCTTTGCGGGTTTTCCAGGACCCTTTCCAGCATTTCTACCTCTTTTTCCATTAGAAACCCGGCGTAACACGGCAGGTAATTAGCCACTCCGGCGGTTGATGAATGAGCCCGATGGGCGGTGCCGAAGGCGTCATTAATATAGATATCCCCTAATGATGCCAACTGCCGGGAAAAGTTCGGGTCATTTTTTTCCTCTTCCGCATGAAAACGGAGGTTTTCCAAAAGTAAAACTTCCCCGTCCCGTAACTCCCTAACAGTATGTTCTACTTCTGCCCCAACACAATCACTAGCCATCTTAACCGGTAAAGCCAATATCTGTCCTAAATTGGCAGCTAGTTTTTTGAGGCTGTATTTTTCGTCGACCTTCCCTTTAGGACGTCCCAGGTGACTCATAAGTATAAGTCGCCCGCCTTGAGCCAATACATACTTAATACTGGGAAGTGCAGCCCTCATCTTGGTGTCATCAATAATGTTTCCTTCTTTGTCCGTGGGTACATTGAAATCTACCCGCATTAAAACCCTTTTACCTTTTAGTTCGAGCTCTTTTAAACTGCGCAAACAACATACCTCCAAACCGAATTATGCATAAATTTTGCCTTAAATAATGAGCACTATTGCCCCCGCCGAAAAACCCTGTCCTGTTTTTATAGCCCTTTGGACGCTATATAAACTGCCATATCAACTACCCGGGCGGAATAACCCCATTCATTATCATACCAGGCAATAACCTTGGCTAACCTATCACCCATAACCATGGTGAGAAGCCCATCGATTATAGCGGAATGTTCATCTCCGATGTAATCTACGGAAACCAGCGGCTCTTCCTCATAGCGCAAATACCCTTTCATGTGACCCTCACTGGCCGCCTGGAAGGCTTGGTTTATAGCTGCGGCATTGGCCGGTTTATCGAGTTCCAGGGTGAAATCCAGAAGGGAGACATCCGGGGTCGGAACCCTTACTGCTAAGCCATCCAATTTACCCTCGAGTTCGGGCAGAACCAGACCCAAGGCACTAGCCGCCCCGGTGGTTGTCGGAATCATCGATAGCCCTGCCGCTCTAGCCCGGCGCAAATCATTATGCTCCAAATCAACTACCCGTTGGTCATTGGTATAGGAATGTATCGTATTTATCAAACCTTTATTAATCCCAAATTCATCTTGTAACACCTTGGCCACCGTTGCCAAGCAGTTAGTCGTGCAGGAAGCGTTAGATATCACATCATATTCCGGTTGATATTTTTCGTGGTTTACTCCCATAACCATCGTCAACTCTACCCCCTTGCCCGGGGCAGTAATAACTACTTTTTTGGCTCCCGCCTGCAGATGCAATGCCGCTTTCTCCCGGGTGCGAAAAACCCCGCTGGCTTCCACCACTATGTCTATCCCCATTTCCTTCCAGGGTAGCTGGCGGGGATCCTTTTCAGATAAATACTTGACCTTTTGTCCGCCAAGGAGCAGATATTCCCCATCAACCGCAACTCGCCCTTTGAATTCCCCATGAACCGAATCATACCTAAAAAGATGGCCGCTGCTTTTAATATCCCCCAATCCGTTCACGGCGACAATTTCTATACCTTCCCTTTGCAATGCAATACGTGCTACCAGCCTGCCTATACGTCCAAAACCATTGATTGCGAGTTTTATTGCCATTACTCATCATCCTTTCGATGTTTTATTTACCCGACTATCTCTCGTGCCGCACCTTCATCGGTTATCAGAACGGTTTCGTGCTGATGACTTAAAACGGCTTTTATGGCATCCGCCTTATTCCTCCCCCCTGCTACTGCGGCGATAATTCCGATATTTTGCAAATCAGAGAATTCTAATCCTATCCCTGGGACTTCAAAGACTATTTTGCCCTGTTTATCAAAATAATATCTAAGGGCTTCACCTATTGCGTTTCTCTCTCGCAATAGATTAATTTCCTCGGGGCTCAAACCCCTCCGGTTAGCCATTTCCATAGCTGCTCCTATGCCATGCAGAAGTATATCAGAATTCCTGATATCATCCACTACAGCCTTAATATGCAGATCATTTTTCAGTATTTCCACCGTGTTTTTTTCCAAGCTATCAGGAATATGTAAAAGACGATATTGAGCACCGATTGCTCCGGCGATACGGGCAGCTATTGCCCCGGCTTGCTGTTCCATTTCTTCTCCTAAGCCACCACGGGCCGGTACTACCAATATATCCTTGGCATTGATCCCATTGCCGAAAGCAGTAGCCATTTCCGCCAAAGTGCTTCCCCCGGTCACGGCTACCGTAGCTCCAGGGTATAAGTTCTTCATAAGAAAACGGGCGGCCGCCCGGCCTAAATCTCGTTTAACTAAATAATCATCCTGGGAATCACCCGGAACGATGATAACCTCTTTAAGTTTAAACATATGTTTAACTTTCTCAGCCAAGGTTTGGATGTTAAAAATAAAGGGGGTCAGTCCATCTATATCCGCTAATAGTTTTTCGCCATACGTTGTCAGGTATATTCCCGCAGCGGTATAATAGACTATCCCCCTTGCCCTCAAGAGTTCTATTTCGTTACGCACCATTCTTTCGCTAAACCCCAGTTCTTTTCCCAGGAGTCTTCTTCCCACCGGTTGGTAGTGCAGTAACTGCCGCAACAAGAGATACCTTTTCTCTATAATTTCTAGACTTTCCGGGGCGAAACGTTGCAACACCGCATAAAATTTATCTAAATTATCCATTAAGTTAAATCCTTTTCTAACATTTGCTGCGGGGCATTCATTAAAGTCAGGGTCATATTTGTCCCACCGCAATAATTTTACCACATTTCCCTAATAATTATTATATCATAGCAGGAAAAAATCATGCCTAGAATTCACGGATATCGGGGTTCAGAAAACGGGAGACGGATACGGGAGGCAGAATGAAAAATAGAACGAAGAATACAACTGAAGCCTTACCTAGTTGTAAAATAATAAATAGGGTGGTAATTTAAAGGGGACAATAGGTTTAAAGTAGAATTAATAGGAAAAGCAAGAAGTAGTAGGTAGGCACCTATTATTCCAGGCGCCTTTGCTATGGCTATGAATAATGATTTGGGTTTGCTATTGGCTAAGATTGCCACGTCGCTTCGCTCCTCGCAATGACAAGGGCAGCATTATTATGCGTTTATCGTGGTGCAGCTCTGCTGCATGGGAATTCCGAGCGGAACGGGGAATCTTGAACCGCAGTTTATCACATTGATTACGGACATAAGCCATGGATGATTAGATAAAAAAATATGCCTATTGTGAAAGGGAGTTACATAGATGGAACTAGATCAGTGTCTCAATTTTGTTCTCACCAAAGCCCAGCAATCCGTACATCAGCTTTTTAAAACAGAACTAACTCCTTTCGGGGTAACCCCGGGACAGTATTCGGTTTTGAATTGTCTTTGGCATGAAAATGGTCAAACCGTAAAACAACTGGCTGAACATCTTTATTTAGACAGTTCAACCGTTACCGGTATCCTTGACCGCATGGAGCATAAAGGATTGATTGAAAAAAAAGCTGACCCCAGAGATCGCCGTGCCTTGCAAGTTTTACTGACCAGCAAGGGAAGGGCTCTTGAAAAACCTTTAAGCCAAGCCATAATTAAGGCCAACCAAATTGCCCGTCGCGAAATGGACGATAAGGAATACACATACTTAAAAGGCTTACTCAGCAAACTAAATAAGGACATACCAGATGGTTGAAACATCATATCCATAAGCACTGATAATTACCTGGTACGCAAATCAATGGTTGACAACATATATTAGCCGTTTTACAATGCATACATGAACTACTATTAGCTATAAACCTTGTATATGCATGCCAAGTAAGTAGTTTTATGGTAGGTTCAGTATATGCATCATCGTTACCATCACAATAATCCCCTGCAATAAGTGCCGTACCATAGTTCTATGGTTTACCTAAGGCGAAAAATGAAAGGAGTTGGGTCTTAATGGATTTCAGGATTAGTGAAGAGCAGGAGTTGATCAGGGAAAATATCAGGGAATTGGTCAAGAAATATCTTGACCCCATTGCAGTAGAAATCGATGAGAATAGCCGTTACCCGGCTGAAGTTATCGAACAATTAGCCGCAGGCGGGTGGATGGGGATGCCTTACCCGGCGGAATACGGCGGGGCGGGCTTAGATTATGTCACCTACGCCATGGTTATCGAGGAAATATCCCGTTCCTGCGCAGCCACCGGATTTACCGTATCCTGTCACACCTCCCTAGCCAGCGGTCCCATTTTTAACTACGGCAACGAAGAACAGAAACAAAAATACCTGCCTCCCCTCACTAAAGGTCAACATATCGGGGCCTTTGCCGTGACCGAACCCGGAGCCGGCACTGATGTGGGGGCGGCTACTACCACTGCTACCTTAGACGGTGATTTTTATGTTCTCAACGGGGTCAAAACTTTCACTTCCAATGGACCGGTTGCAGACACTTTTGTGGTTTTTGCCTTTACCGATAAAACTCAGGGAGCCAAAGGAATGAGCGCCTTTATTATTTCTAAAGACAATCCCGGCCTGAAGGTAGGACAACATTTTTATAAAATGGGTATAAGGGCATCCCAAACCTCAGAAATAATCTTGAAAAACTGCCGGGTACCCAAAGAGGACCTTTTGGGCAAAGAAGGACAAGGTTTGCAGATAGCCATGGCTTCTTTTGACCACGGTCGCATCGGCATTGCCGCCCAAGCAGTCGGTATTGCCCAGGCTGCCCTGGACGAATCCATAAGCTACTCCAAACAGCGTATACAATTCGGCAAGCCTATATCCAGAAATCAAGCGATTCAATGGATGATTGCTGATATGGCAACTGACATCTCCGCCGCCCGTTTCCTATATACCCACGCCGCTTTTCTAAAAGACCAGAAAAAGCCCTTTACTAAGGAAGCTGCTATGGCTAAGGTTTTTGCCGCAGAAATGTCCACCCGCCATGCCTCCAAAGCTGTGCAGATTCATGGGGGATACGGTTATGTTAAGGGTCAAAAGGTGGAACGTTTAATGCGCGATGCTAAAATTACAGAAATATACGAAGGAACCTCAGAAGCCCAGCGTATGGTTATAGCCGGAAATATTTTGCGCTAAACCTTGGAATGAAACCTGGGACTAAAAAGCGAGGTGTTTTTATGCCCCGAATCATTGCTTGTTATAAATGGGTAGTCGACGAAGCCTATATAAGAACCGACAGTTCACCGGAACTAGACTTGGAGTATGCGGACAAAAAGATGAGCGATTACGACCGCAATGCTCTCGAAGAAGCAGTGCAGCTTTGTGATAAATATGGCGGTAGCGTGTCCGCTATTACCGTGGGTCATCCTGATGATACTAAGGGGCTTAAGGATGCCCTTTCCCGCGGTCCGGAAAAAGCCTATTTTATCAATGACCCCTCTTTCGGGGACTTGGAACCGACGCAGACGGCCGCTATTTTAGCCGAAGTCATAGCTAAGCAAACGGAATACGATCTGATACTCTGCGGGGAAGGCTCCAGCGACCTCTATGCTCAGCAAGTAGGGCCGCGCTTAGCTGAACTGCTGGATATACCCTGCGTTACCATGGTGAATAAAATAGAATTGGATGGGGCGCAGCTCATAGCGGACCGGAAAGTAGATGATGGCATCGAAACCGTTGCGCTGAGCCTGCCCGCACTGTTAACAGTATTGCCCGACATCAATTCCCCGCGCATACCCGGGCTCAAGGATACCCTGGCGGCTTCAAAAAAGCCGGTTATTGAAATCACCAAAGATGAATTATCCGGTGATTTTGCCCCTACCCTGCAAATCCTGGCCAGCTTTAAAGCCGATATGGAGCGGGATGGGCAAAAAATAGGCGACGAAGCCAAAGACATTGCAGCTTTTTTTGATACCCTGCAAAGCAAGGGACTAATAGCTCGGGGGGTGAAATAGATGGCCGGCATTTGGATTTTTGCCGAGGACTTCGGACATGGCCTGGAGTTACTGCAAGGGGGAAAGGAACTGGCGCAGCAGCTTTCTGCTAAAACCGTGGTAATCCTGCCCCACAATTCCAAGAACGATGAAAAGGCTAACGACTGCATCGCCCGCGGCGCCGATGAAGTGCTTTATCTGCCTCCCCTGGCGGAAGATGAGGATGTAACGGCTTGTATACCGGTAATAGCAGCAACCGCCTTAGAAGAAAAACCGGATATTTTCCTTATCGGTTCATCTTTTCGCGGGAAAGAGCTAGCCGCACGGGTCGCTGCCCGCTTAAAAACCGGCTTATGCAGTGATTGCATTTCTCTGGTATTAAATGATGATAAAGCCTTGATAATGGAGCGGCTTATCTATGGCGGTGCCGCGGTACAGAGGGTTTCTATCTCCACCCGCCCCCAGATGGCCACTATCCCTCCCCGCCTTTTTAGTCCGGCGGCTATTCAAGAGGGAAGGACCGGCAGTATACGTGCACTACCGGCTGCACCCCCCGCTAAAGTAAAAATAGTAGGCAAAAAAACCCGGACCCACGAAACCGCGGCTCTTACCGAAGCTAAAACCTTACTCTGCGTAGGCCGAGGCGTGGAAAATGAAGGAGATCTTGCACTGGTACGGGAGCTGGCCGATTTGCTAGGGGCGGAAATAGGCTGTACCCGCCCTATTTCTGATGAATTGCATTGGCTGCCGGAAGAATGTTGTATAGGGCTTTCCGGGATACAAGTCAAGCCGGAGCTGTACATAGGCATCGGTGTTTCCGGTCAGATTCAGCATATTACCGGTATCCGTGATGCCCGTGTTATCTGCTCCATAAACAATGATGAAAATGCTCCTATATTCGCGGTCTCTGATTATGCTATTCAAGGGGACTTATACAAGATTCTTCCCTTGATGATAGCCGAGCTAAAAAAAGGAAAGTAATTCTCGTCGAAATGCTTATAAGCAAAGAATGAAGGGTGCATCCTATCCCGGTAAAGGAAGGATGCACTCTTTTTTCTGCAAAATTGTTAAGGCTTAACTAAATATACCGCTCGCCGCCTATGCATGGGGGTTAGTATGAAAAGGTGAGGCGTGAGGGGTGAGGAGTGAGGCGTATTG
>CAYRCG010000011.1:0-23259 GCA_964422685.1 uncultured Syntrophomonas sp.
TGAACGGTAAGGGATAGCGGGTGGCTTTGTCATCTGTTTCCGTTACTAAAGGAGGTAATTAATAATGAAAAAAATATTTCGGCAATATGATATCAGAGGAATAGTGCCCGATGAATTAAGTGATTCGCTCATGGCAGATATCGCCAGATCTTTTGCCACCCATGCCATTATAAAGGGGCACAGTAAAATCCTGTTAGGCTGGGACAATCGTCTTTCCTCCCCCCGCCTGCGGGACTTAGCCATCGAGGCAATATTAGAATCCGGCTGTGATGTATTGGATCTGGGGATGGTTATCACCCCAGTTTTTTACTTCGCCTCCCGTCATTTGGATATTAAGGCTGGTATAATGATTACCGCTAGTCATAATCCGGGCGAATATAACGGTTGCAAACTACTTTTAGGAGAACATACTATTTTCGGCGAGGAAATCCAACATATACGGGAACGCATCGAAAAACGGGAATTCTTCACCGGTCCCCGCGGATGCCTGGAAACTAAGGATGTAATCCCGGATTATATAGAAATGATTAAAAGTAAAATCAAAATGGGACCCAAAAAACCCCATCTGGTAGTCGATTGCGGTAACGGTACCGCTTCTGAATTAGCCCCCCAGGTTTTTCGCCGTCTAGGTTGCGAGGTTAGCGAATTGTACTGCGATTCCGATCCCAACTTCCCGCACCACCATCCTGATCCGGTTGACCCTAAAAATATGGTAGACCTAATAGCGGAAGTAGCAAAAACCGGTGCCGATTTGGGTATAGGTATTGATGGGGACGGAGACCGGCTAGGAGTAGTGGACGCAAAGGGAAATATGATTTGGGGAGATATGCTGATGATACTATTCTGGCGCGATATACTTCCCCGCTATCCCGGCAGCGAATGCATAGTAGAGGTGAAATGCTCTCAAGCCTTAATCGATGAAATCAAAAACCTAGGTGGCAAACCCCTGCTTTATAAAACCGGACATTCCTTGATAAAATCTAAAATGTCCGAACTTAACGCAGTTTTTACCGGGGAAATGTCGGGGCATATGTTCTTCGCCGATGATTATTACGGCTTTGATGATGCTCTTTATGCCGGGGCCCGTTTATTGGAGCTACTTTCCAACAGTGAGAAAAACATTAGCGAAATGTTATCTGATGTGCCTCGTTATTATTCTACTCCCGAAATTAGGGTCCCCGCGGGGGATGAAAGAAAATTCAATATAGTGGAAAAAGTACGGGAACACTTTAGACCTAAATACCCCTTAATCGAAATAGACGGCGCCCGTATACTATTTCCGGAAGGTTGGGGACTAGTCAGAGCCTCTAATACCGGTCCAGAGCTAATCGTCCGTTGTGAGGGCAATACCCCCGAAGCTTTAGACCAGATAAAGGAAGAACTATTTAGCTATTTACAATCTCTAAGTATAGATGAAACAGCCAACGGGTTCCCTTTTACCCCGGTTTATAATTATCCCGAAAGTGGATTTCAGGATCAGGTATAGTCAACCCTTATTGCGGGAAGCTTTAAGTTAAGACGGCAATATGAAGATAGGAGACATTGAACGGTGAGCATTAATTAATGCCAAAGTTATTACAAAGGAGTGTAAAGCGATGAAACTACTAAACCTGGGGACCTATCCCCCTAAGCAATGTGGTATCGCCACTTTTTCCATGGATTTGCGTAATAGCCTTTTATACAATGGTAATGAAGTCGAGGTAATGGCCATATCGGATAGCAGTTACCAATACGATTATCCCGATGAAGTGGTTTTCAACCTGAAGCAAAATCAAAAACAATCATATATACAAGCGGCCAATTATTTAAACAAGTCACCCGTTGATTTAATAATAATTCAACATGAATATGGCATTTACGGGGGTATGGACGGCGAATACGTTATGGAGTTGGTGCGCTTGTTGCGCAAACCCTTCATCCTTATCTCACATACGGTTCTTCCCCGGCCTTCCAAGCGGCAAAAATCAGTTTTGAATTACCTTTGCTCCCGGGCCTCAGCAATAGTTTGCATGACCAAGCGTTCGGGCGACCTCCTTTCTGATCTTTACGAAGCACCCTCTGAACTTATTCAGGTAATACCGCATGGAGTGCCGGAATTTAAGGAAGAAGCACAAGATAGCTTGAAGAAAAAACATGGTTTACAGGGTCGGGATGTAATCAGCACCTTCGGGCTTTTGGGTCCGGGTAAAGGTTTGGAAATCGGGATTCAAGCCATGGTTCAAGTAGCAGAAGAACATCCTTCGTCCACCTATTTAATCCTAGGGCAAACCCATCCTATGTTAAAAAAACGTGAAGGAGAAAAATACCGGAATATGCTGGAGGATATGGTGGATAAACTAAATCTGCAACATAATGTTATTTTCATTAATAAATTTTTGAGTGATGAAGAACTTGGGGAATATCTATATATGAGTGACATCTATCTTAGTCCTTATCCCAATAAGGACCAAGCAGTAAGTGGGACCATGGCTTTTGCTATCGGTTGCGGCCGGGCAATAGTTTCCACCTCTTATGCCTACGCCCAGGAATTCTTAAGCGGCGGGAGGGGGCTCTTGGCTAAGGAAGCAACACCCGAAGAATTAGCCGATCTTATTAGAATGGTCCTTGCTAATCCTGAACTTAAACAAAATTTACAGAACAAAACCCGGGCACTCGGCCAAGATTGGCCCTGGCCCCGAATCGGGGGACAATATACTAAATTGTTCAAACAGTTAATAGCCGATACGCCAGTAAATAAGGAGACGGAGATAAGCTATGCTAGACTATAGGCATCTTAAAAAAATGAGCCGGGGAAATGGCATTTTGCAGTTTTCCCAACTCGATTCAGCGGATCCGGCCAGTGGTTTTACCCTGGATGATAATGCGCGGGCATTACTAATAGCTCTCGAAATGCCAGACGGGAGAGAATATGCCCTCAATTACGCCTCCTTCCTCTATCAATCCCAGCAAAAAGACGGAAGTTGGTCTAATTATATGCGGGACGGGCAATATTCTTCTTCTTTTGACTCCGACGATAGTATAGGACGGGCTATGCTTGCCTGCAGCATAGGGAGCTCTAGCCCCTGGCCGGAAATCAGCCAAAAGTGTCAGGAAATGCTCCTTAAAAACCTTCCCCGAGTTTTTTCCTTCCGCTCGCCCCGGGCCATTGCCTACACTTTAACCGGTTTATGCAAATGTCAATGGCCGGGGCTAGGTATAAAGCAATACGATTCCATTAAAGTGTTGGGGGATAATCTGGTTAATCTATATCAAACACAACACAGCCGAGGGTGGTTATGGTTCGAAGATTATCTCACTTATTGCAATGGGATTCTGCCCCAGGCTATGTTCGCTTTATACCAGCATACCACTGACAAAAAGGTTCTAAAGATAGCCTATGATTCTTTAAGCTTTTTGAATAATATTCTTTTCCGCTCAGGTTATCTCAACATAATAGGCAATGACGGCTGGTGTTCCCGGGGTGGGGAAGCGGCCCTTTTCGATCAACAACCAGTTGATGCTGCTTCTACCGCTGCCGCTTGTATGGAGGCTTATGAAAGCATAGGAGAAATCGAATTTTTGGAATTGGCCGCTCTGGCTCATAAATGGTATCGGGGTCATAATGTTCATGGTCTGTCTCTTTACAACGCAGAAACAGGCGGCTGTTACGATGCTCTTACCCCGGAAGGTGTTAACCTAAATCAGGGGGCAGAAGCTATTCTGTCCTTGTTGTTATGTGACAAACTTATGGAGAATTTCATCGGACAGAAAAGCGAAATCGATCAATCTTCTTGACTATACAGTTTTGGAACACACTTTCATAATCTCCTTTCATAATCTTAGAATAGCAATAAGACCGCCTATATTATATATTAGGCGGTCTGCATATTACTAAAGATTAGTCTCCCGGTAAGATTGGCAACTTACTTAATTAGGTGTATGCTTTATGCCAAA
This sequence comes from uncultured Syntrophomonas sp., assembly GCA_964422685.1. Lineage (GTDB taxonomy): Bacteria > Bacillota > Syntrophomonadia > Syntrophomonadales > Syntrophomonadaceae > Syntrophomonas. Next base: position 3,934 of record CAYRCG010000011.1, read on the forward strand.
CGTGTCGGGAGGTCGTTTATGGTTATGGCATGTTACAAATTAGTTTTACATCGGGTTTATATTTTCTCATATTCGGCTTCCGTTTCAACCTCTTACCCGAAAGCTTTCCGGGACTAGATCGGCCAAAGTAGCCCAGGCCATTCCTATACTGGTATCAGCAGCCCCATAATAAACCAGTATCTCGTCATCATCTTCCAAGACTTCCTTATCACTAGCAGCTACTGCGCCGCAAGTGAACACCACGTTAGGTACCCAAGCCCCCGATAAACCTATTTCATATTCTTCTTCCGGTTCTAGAATAGGGTTCGGTGAGCGGTAAATGACCTTAGCCGGATCATTTAAATCGATTAGAATTACTCCCAAGCGATATACATAGTTGTAATCCACTCCATGATAAATCAAAAGCCAGCCATATTTGGTTTTCAGAGGTTGCGCGCCCGCTCCAATCTTTAACGAATCCCACATACGCCCGGGGCGGGGTCCCACAATAATAGCGTGGTTCTCATTTATCGGGAAGCTTACTTCATTCATATAAGTTGCCCATATACTGGGTTCTATCCTATGATAAATTACATATTTGCCATTTATCTTTTCCGGTAACAGTATAGCATCTTTATCCCAGATATTCTTGAAAGCCAAGCCGTCCCTATCCCAATTTTCATATTGGCCCGCCAGGAAATCTTCTACCTTTATCGAAGCGGCGGCTATCTGGGCTATATTACCGTCATAAGCGGTATAGAGCATGAATATTCTGTCTTCTATTATTATTAAACGGGGGTCTTCACAACCTCTTTTTTCCTCCGCTATGGACGGAGAGAAAATGGGATAGGGGAGTCGTTCCAATATCTTATAGCCATCGGTAATAGCCAGGCCGATGCGCGAGATATCGTCATTGCCCACCGCCCGGTAGAATAAATACACTTTATCCTTAATCCTTAATGCCCCTGGATTCAGCACATATTTTGATTCCCAGTCATTTTCTTCAATAGGTTCCAAAATCGGATTGCCCTCATAGCGCCTGAGGTATTTGCTAGGTTCATTGGTAATCTCCTGCACCACTACAGCAACATCCCGAGGTCGGGCAGGCAGTAGGGTATCCAGCATGTTTTGCCCACCTTTGTTGGTTTGAATTAAGAGGAATATGAGCTGCTTGACTTCCTGCGGATCATAGCCCAGTTTTAGGTATAGCAATTCTAGGAAATCGTGGTTAAACCAGCGGTTTTCTACACTGGTAGTCATGGGGCCGGGAATCTTTAGCCCGCCCTTAAAACTATAACTGGCCCAGCTCCAGGCAGTACAGGTCAGGAAGGTTTCGTCCTCCAACACCTGGCTCAGCCCGTAGCCATCGGCCATCAGAGTAAAAATACGCGCCTTTTCCTCATTGCCTTGTTCCGCAAGTCTTGCGGCCAGGTATCTTAACTTTTCCACCAAAATACGATGATGCTGATTTTCGAATATATTCAAAGCCGATAGTTCGTCACCTTTTTGTAGCTTTAACAAAGAATGGCCCAGTTTAAGTCCCAGGTTCTTCCTTTCCCGAACAATTGATTGGAAAAGTCCGGAATAATTTTCGGCTATCGCCAGACGGCGGACAATGCTTGTAAAGTATCGAAGACGCGGATATTCGCCGCCTTTGCCTTTTTCTAAATACTTGGCGGTAATCCGACCGGTTACCCGGTTTAAATAGGAGAGCCGTATTTGTGTCAATTCTCCCGGGTGCAGTTCTTCTTCCAGAATGATCGGTTTTATATCCGTCCAGTAGAAGCTTTCCGGTTTGAGATTATCCAGGAGCCATAGAAGGGTTCTATCAGAATACAAGCGACCTTCCACCAGATTGGCGTAAGTTAGGGCATCCCGCGCCTCCATTTTCTTTAAAAGATCAGCCGGTTTGTAGCAGCCCAAAGGAATCATTATGTTTACCGGAGGAAAACGTACTAGCAGCTCCCGCAAAAGCTCCTCCCCCACGGTAAACATGGAGTGTTGGGGGAAAATTGCAAATAGGGCATCAACGAATTCCCCCAAACCCTTTTCGCTATAAAGATCACCGGGGAAAAGCTCTTCCAGGCTTTGTTCCAAATGCCGCATAAAATCCTTAACCGCCGCTACGATAGTGGCGGGAGGGGCGTTTACTTCTAACCCCAAGCCCTCCACCAGGAAGGTGTTAAACGAATCCTCGTAACGCTCTCTTAATTCCCGGAATATCCAGTCTGTATTAATCAAACTTTGGTCCCTGCCTAATATCTTTTTGGGGACTACTAGCGGTTTTCCCGGGACATATTCCATATATCCCAGCGGAATAATAGCCGGTTTGGTCTGCTCCCGGCGATTTAGCCATTGCCGGCTTAATTCCGGCTTCAAGAGCCAAAAGCGATTAGTCAGGCTTTGCCTTATATTATCCATCTTCCCTACCAGGACCCTGTTTTTTTCATGAGCAGATATATTATCTAATAATTCGCTGAAACCACGCATTTCTAATATATAACTGGCCACCCGGCCATTATACAAAGTGGTTAAAACCTCCAAAATCTCCTGCCGGTTAGCTCCCTCATCAAAGGTATAGGATAAAAGTAGAGAAAAAAGGGCTGAGACCCATAGTTCATCCGAGAGGTGGAATTTTTCCGGATTCATATTAATCTGCTTTTCTATCTCTTGTTTATGATCGAGGCTTTGCAAAAGGCGGCGGTGTTTTTGGTAACCCTCCGAAAGCTTTTGCCAGAGGTCCGGCAAGGAATAGCTTTCAAAATCCGGCTTTTTCACCTCACTGCGGGCTAAAATATCGGCTACTTTTATTACCAGGCGATCCTGTAGCCAGATAGCGCTATCACGCCTAAGTGCCTCAAATATTGTTGCTATATTATCATGAAATATTCTATTCCTAGTCTCTAAGTCATGGGGCTTAATTACTCCCCCCATATTTACTTCACAAATACTTTTGCCCCAACAAAGAGCGCGAGTCAAAAGCCAGAAATCCACCCCATATCCTCTTATGCTATCACCCCAGAAACGGGCCTCGTGAGCCAACTCTTCGCAAAAATCGTGCGATATGGCATAAATCCCCCCTAAAGGATCCCCCACCCGGCTGCCATAAAAAGCTTCTAAAACGGGGGCGGCCAGCATATGGGCGATACTATCAATTCCCAGGTGGCGGCGCAGACTCCCTAATACCAGGTCATAATGTCCCTGTATGGGAGTCAATAGGCTTTCCAGCCAGGCTCCATCGATTTCCGGGCCCTTCTCACTGGCCATATTGGCACTAAATATCAATAGATCGGCGTCCAAACGGGCACCTATCTCCACAATAGCCCGAATGCTTATACCCCGCCCGCTTATCTCCCGGGGTAATAGGAATTCTATGTGCGGGTGTTTTAAATCCAGTTTTGCTATGGAATCGATAACCGCCTGACCCGAACTGTCGCCGACACAGACTATTAGCTGCCTCCGCCCTATCCAAGATTGCAATACCTTGTCAAGTGATTGCAGCAGTAAAGGCAATGCCTCCACTTCATTGTGGAAAGGTATCCCTATAATTAGATCATAATCGGAATATTGCTTCAGCTCCGGGGCTATCTCCCTCAGAACTCCATCATAGAGGCTTTCCGTATTTGTTTTGCCCAATTCCCGGCCCTCCTCATTTTTTTTAATCAAAACATGATTCCACTGTGGAAACACTAATTACGGATTGATAACCGCGACATATTGTATATTGATCAATAACTGTACTAAATATAGTGGCATAAACCTTAGAAATCATTCCGAGCGCGACCCACTGTCATTGCTATGAAAGGGGTTTTTAGACGCAGATTTACGCTGACCCTGCGGGCGCTGATGGACGCTGATAATATCTTAACCACTGAACAGCGGGTGCCCTGACCCTTTTCGTTTACCGTGGTGCACGTAGTGCGTGAAAATTCCGAGCGCAAAGAGGAATCTTACCCCCGCAAAGCATATTACCCTAGGGGAAGATTGCCACGTCGCTTCGCTCCTCGCAATGACACAACGCTCGGTCATTCCCAGCCTAAGGCGCATTTTCATCGTTGTTTGCGGTCCCCGACCATAGGGGTTAGTATGGCAATTACGCACGCTATTCTCTTACTATATTAATATGTTCATTTTTGCAGCTTAATATTAATTTACTACCGATAAATCACCAACTTTCGGGGTATAAAAAAGCGCCAGGCTTTAACCTGACGCTCGTCTTACAGGGGCGATTCGGATATAATCTTTTTCCATTTCCTTGGAGTAACAGCAGTTGCGCCCCTTAATATCGTTTGCCCGGCACTAATCAGGCCTTTAAGACCCCTTCCATATCCCCCACCAAACGGGCGAAAAGCTGCAAAGCCTTTTCTACCGGTTCCGGGGTAGCGAGATCAACCCCAGCCTTTTTCAAAAGGTTAAGCGGGTAATCCGAACCTCCCGACTTGAGGAATTCCAGATATCGCTCTACCGCGGGCTTACCCCCATGCAATATCTGTTCCTTTAAGGCCACCGCGGCGGAAAAACCGGTGGCGTATTTATAAACATAAAAAGCCGAATAGAAATGCGGTATCAAAGCCCATTCCATATCTATCTCCTCATCTAGCACCATATCCGGTCCATAATACAAACGGTTTAACTCCCGATAGCTTTGGCACAACCCTTCCGCGGTTAAAGCCTGTCCCTGCTCCGCCTGCTCATGAATCATCTTTTCAAATTCAGCGAACATGGTTTGACGGTATAGGGTGCCTCTGAATTGCTCCAGATAATGATTGATGAGATAGGCCCTTTCTCGGGTTTCATGACTCTCACCTAAGAGGTAATCAATCAGTAGCAGCTCATTAACCGTAGAAGCCACCTCCGCCACGAAAATACTGTACTGGCTGTAAACATAGGGCTGGTTTTTATTGGAGTAATAGCTATGCATAGCATGACCCATTTCATGAGCCAGGGTGAAAACATCGTCTAGCTTACCATCATAGTTCATAAGGACATAAGGGTGGGAATCATAGCAACCCCAAGAATAAGCGCCGCTAGTCTTGCCCCTGTTTTCGTAGACATCAATCCAGCCACCCTTCATCCCGCTGCGCAAAACCGCCAAATATTCTTCCCCTAGGGGCTGCAAGGCTTTAATCACCATTTCCTGGCTTTCCCCATAGCTTACCTGTCGTTTGTATTCCGCTACCAGGGGCGCATAGATATCATACATATGCAATTCGTCCAGCCCTAGGACTTTTTTGCGCAAACGCAGGTAGTGATACATAGGCTCCATATTATTGCGCACCGTAGCCACCAAGCGTTCATAAACCTCAGGGGAAATATTATCCTGGTCCAGCGAGGCCTCTAAAGCAGACGGGTAATTGCGCACCCGGGCATAAAAAATATCGTTTTTTACATTGGAAGCGAGGCTCATAGCCAGGGTATTCTTTACTTTGGTATAGGTATCGTACAAGGCCGCAAAGGCTTCCTTTCTTACCCGGCGCTCACTGCTTTCCATAAAGCTGCCATAACGCCCTTTGGTAAGTTCCACCGCCCGGCCTTCCTCGTTCTGAATTAGAGGAAACTTGATATCGGCATTATTAAACATGCCGAAAATATTCTTAGCGGCCAGGGACAAATCCGCACCCATAGCCAGTATGCGCTCTTCCGCCGGTGAAAGTATGTGTTCCTTCTGCCGCATCAATTCGTCCAACCAACGCGAATAGAGCTGCAAATCCCGATTTTCATCCAGGAAAGCCTTTATTGCCTCTGCATCCAGGCTTATTATCTCCGGCACTATATAGGAAGCGGCACTGCCCAATTCAATACTCAGCCGCTGCACCCGGTCAAAAAGAACCTGATAACGGGAATCGCTGTTATCTTCATCCCGCCGCATTCGGGCATAAACATAGAGTTTTTCTGTCCGGCGCTCCAGCTCATGGGAAAGGTCTAGCACCTGCAAAAGCTGGGCGGAAGAGCTGCCCAGCAAACCTTTATATTTCCCCAGTTCTGGAATCTGCTTTTCCAAACCCCGGTAATCCCTTTCCCAATTATCTTCGTTTGCATAAATATCTTCTAGCTTCCATTTATATTCCGAGCTGATTTCATCCCGTTTTTTACTTTTTCCTTCCACTTCGTTCCCCCTTTTCCCGGGCCGCTTCCATTACGATGTCTCGTAAATTCCGGTCTTTTTTTGCATTATACATTATACCCCATTTACCCGAATTTTCTGCATAGCCAAAAGTGACTACAATCCTATATCCGGCAACACGGCGGATGGCGGCACCGCATTCTCTTCACTATTTTCCGACGGATGCACTTTCTCGTGCTGTTCTATCGGAGGTGGGCTTTGTCCCGCTTCCGTCCCATCGGCATCTATATTATTGTCGCCGCTATTATCCCCCTTTTCCTCCCCTACAGGCGTCTCCAAATAACCCTCCGAAGAAGATAGGTCTTTCTCCCCTTCCTGCTCTTGTCCTTCCATTTCCGCTTCCGCCTCAATCCCCTCCCCGTCGGGCAACTCCTCAATTTCGAGGGGCGCGGCGATAACCGGCTTAGTCGTTACCCAACCCGGCTTGGCTTGAGCCACTTCGAAAGTCTCACCGGCGAAAAGAGCGGCGACCAGGCCCGGGGCTATCTTGGCATCGGCTTGCCAATAACTAGCACCGCTAGCCGGCTCTGTATAGGAATAACCGGGTAAAGTCTGGGTAATCATATCTTCCGTCTTAAAATCCCGGGCCATCTTCGCCAGGTAAATCATATCCTCCGCCGGTATATTACTTTTCACATTATCTGCCATCTCGGGCAAAAGCCGGGGTAGTTTCAGGATGGTGCTGCCCTGCAGCAACTCCTGCGCCAAAGCCTTGACAAAGGTCTGCTGCAAACCAGTTCTGCCGATATCGGCGGTCGGGACTCCGCGAAAACGGACAAAGCCCAAAGCCTGCTGACCATCAAGGCGTTGCTGTCCTTTGGCAATATTTATCTGCAGCTTAGGATCAGGGTCCCAATGGTACATGGCATGCTCCACATCCATATCCACCCCGCCCAATATATCGATAATCTTGGCAAAACCATTAAAATTGCAAACTACATAATGATTGACCGGTATAGCCAGCAATTTACTTACCACCTTACAGGCTGCCTCCGGCCCCTGCACGTAATTTACGCTATTTATCTTATCATAGCGCTTGGGGGAAACCTCCACGCGGGTATCCCGGGGAATCCAGACTAAGGCTACTTTCTTGCTTTTGCCGTCTATGCTAGCCAAAATCATAGTATCGCTGCGGGAATTAGCCTCGTCAGAGCGGGCATCGATCCCCATAATAAGAATATTTACTTGTTTGCCGCCGCTCATTTTAGTCTGCACTGATTGGGTGGTAAACTGCCCGGCCGTCATTCTGCCCAAACCAAAGGCCACTAAAAACAACAGGGTGAACTGGAAAATCCTATTTTTGAATATTTCTCTAATCTTTGTCAAAGGCCGCCTCCTAATATGTATTGTTTGTGACCCCGGGTCAAGGGGGTTAGCAGCGGAGCCTACTGTCATGAAAGGGGTTTTTAGACGCAGATTTACGCTGACCCTTCGGGCGCTGATGGACACTGATAATATCTTAACCGCCAAACAGCGGATGCCCTGACTCTTTTCGTTTACCATGGTGCACTTAGTGCGTGAAAATTCCGATCTTGTGGGGAATCCTACCCCCCGCAGAGCATATCAGCTCCAGGGAAGATTGCCACGTCGCTGCGCTCCTCGCAATGACATAAACCCGGTCATTACGAGCAGAGCGAGGAATCCTTGCCTTGATTATAACAATACCCCCGTCCCCTCATCATCAGAAATTCCCCGCATGTTTTCCAACCGGGTTTTAATTTGCTCGAGCAATTCTTCTATACCCTGGCCGGTGCGAGCAGATACATAATGGGGAGGAAATTGCCCCGGGCTTATTTCTTCCAAAAGATCCACCTTGTTAAACACCGGCATAATCCGGTCTTTATCAGCCCCCAGTCCCTCTAAGACCTCCTCTACCACCTGGATCTTATCCATATAGGCCGGATCAGAAACATCTATCACATGCAGTAACAGATCAGCTTCCACTGCTTCCTCCAAAGTAGAACGAAAAGCCGCAACCAGATGGTGGGGAAGGTTCTGGATAAAACCGACTGTATCCGAGATAAGTACCTCGTCTGAAGAATCCAGCTTAATTTTCCGGGTGGTGGTATCCAAGGTTTGGAAAAGGCGGCTATTGGTTTCCACTTGGGATTTTTTACTGCTATGGGCCACTTCGCAAAGGGCATTGAACAAGGAAGATTTGCCGGCATTAGTATATCCCACAAGGGATATGACCGGGAATCCTGCCCGCCGCCGCTGTTTTTTGTGTAATTCCCGGGTCTTTTCCAGCTTTTCCATCTGCCGCCTAATTTCCCGGATGCGCCCTCTGATATGCCGCCGATCCATTTCCAATTTCTGTTCCCCGGCACCCCTGGTCCCTATTCCTGCCCCCAGCCTGCTCATCTCTTTGCCTACACCTACCAAGCGCGGCAAGCGATATTCCAAGCTGGCCAGTTCCACCTGCAAAAGTCCTTCCCGGCTCCTGGCCCTTTGGCTGAATATATCCAAAATCAAAAGAGTGTGGTCAACTATTTTTATCTGCAACCTATCTTCCAGCTTTCTTAGCTGGTTGGGGGAAAGTTCACTATCGAAAATCAATAGTTCCGGCTCCAACTCTGCTATCAGGTGTTCCAACTCCTGTAACTTGCCTTTACCGATATAGGTACCGGTATGCGGTCTATCCCGGGCTTGTGTTAAAGTTGCCAAGACTTCTGCCCCAGCCGCTTCCGCCAAACCCTTTAATTCCTGCAAGGAGGCTTTGAATTCCGCCTCTTGTACGGAACCGGTTTTCACCGCCACCAATATCGCTTTTTCCTGAGTAGTTATTTTAGACAATAATCCAACTCCTCGTCCATCTTTATTCTGCGCTATCTAACTTAGCCTGCAAACGCTGATAGGCCTTCTTATCCATGCCCCGCTTCATAATATTATTTTTCAAGTCGGGAAGAACTTCTACTATTTTGTCCAAATCCTTAAAAGGCACTCCCAACAAAACCTCATCTTCTCCCTGGTCGGTGGCACCACGCCCACCGTAACAGCTTAGGGTTAGGCTGATTTTACCCTCCAAAAAAGGCAGGATGGTTGCATCTACACAGACCCCTTGCGAAATAGCCGTAGAAAAAGTATAGCGACCGCCTACCTCATGGTTTCCGGCTATTAACACCCACATTAGAGCCGCCGGTTTACCCTGTAGTATGACCACTTGGGGTTCAAAATCAGCCTCATCCAAGGCAGCTACCAATATCCGAGGGTAGGCCCCAAAGGGAATTCGGGGGGTGAGTGTAGAGGCCTGGGCAGCGATTTCCGGGGTAGCAAATAAATTCAAGCGGCTGAGCATTTCCCCATTTCTTATCTTTTCCGGCATAGGCATTAAACCCAAAGCCGTTGCACCATTAGCACAAGCCAGGTTATCGGCTATAGCCATAAGTTTATCCCCTCTTTGCGCCAGCATAACAAACTGGCAAAAAGTAAGGTTGAGATCGGTCCGATAATCCGGAGGTGCTTCCTCCTCATCTTTGAGAAAACGAACCGCCACCGGTCTCCGATATAAATCCAAAAAATACTTCAAGGTTTGCGCATAATCATAATATTTCATTTAGTAAACCCCACCCTTCCCGTTACTAATACTCTGCCATATCCCCCAATTTTCTACCGGTTGAAACACCTTTTCGCAGAATAAGTGCCGCGAATAGATAAAATTCCCTTAAAAGCAGCACGCTTGGTTTATCATATCGCTCGCTTCTTCCTTAACAGCAACTTCAGGAACATCCGATAGGTCCGCGAAGGCGGACGTTACGCAAGGGCACACCTGCAACCTGTTTCACGATAATCCGAATTTAGTTAATTATAACACAGCTTTTCCTCCTCTCCACCTCCTCAGAATAACAAGTTATTTATCTATTTAGGAAGGAAAAACCATGTTTTTGGCTAATTAATAAGGAAGTGAGGCATGAGGGAAGATTGCCACGTCGCTTCGCTCCTCGCAATGACAGGAGCGGTAGACATTCCAAGCACAATGCCGTAAGACATGCCCTTACCATTCCGGACGCAGCCTTTGTCAATCGGAGCGCAGCCCTCGCCATTCCTAGCGTAGCCTTTGTCATTGCTATGAAAGGGGTTTTTAGACGCAGATTTACGCTGACCCTTCGGGCGCTGATGGACGCTGATAAAAATATCGGATATTGTTTTGTTACAATAAACCTGGTCAGTACTAATAAAGGCTTTTCAGAAAAAGGAGGAGCACCATGCAGAAAAAATTTTTAGTTTCCTTGTTGTTTTTATCCCTGGTTTTTAATAGCTTCATGTTTTTCACCCCGCCCCTATCGGCGGCCGGCAGCTTTCCCGACACCCGGAACCATTGGGCTGAAGATTATATCCAGCAATTGTCCGGCTTGAATTATCTGGCCGGCTACCCCGATGGGACCTTCAAGCCGGACCGTGACATGAGCAAAGCCGAATTTATCACGGTGTTAACCCTAAGTTTGGGCGTAGAGGCCAATGATAAAACTACGCTTAATTACCGAGATACCGCTAAACACTGGGCATTGCCCCGTATTAATGAAGCAGTCAGACAGGGGATACTCGTCCCCGCCGAAGATCCCGACGGTTTGCGCCCTGATGATAGCATCAAACGCAGCCAGGCAGCAGCCATGCTAGTGCGGGCCCTGGGTAAAGCAGCCGATAATGGCCCTTTGCCCTTTAATGACCGGAATGAAGTGGAAAAAAGCATGTATCGCGGTCACATAAAAACCGCCTATGATTTAGGCCTTATAGCAGGCTTTCCGGATGGCAATTTTGAGCCTTTCCGTAATATGACCCGGGCCCAGGTTTGCACAGTAATATCCAAGTTTTTGACTGCCCGGGGTATTTCCGTTCCGCTTATCCCATCAGTTAGCCCTAGCGGCAGTATAGACACCTTAGCTTTAGGTGAGCTTTTATTCGACCTGCGAACCACCCCCCTCTATATTAAAATCAATTTCACCGATATTAAAATAAGCTCTATTACCGCTGCTGGTTCTTCTGTGCTGATAAACGGAAGCCATAAGGTTAACTTAGAATCCGGCATTGATAATCCTGACCTCATTATCAATGAAAACCGTTATGCTATCAGGAGATATTCGCTCAGCGGCAATAAACTGGTAGCCTATCCTAGTTGCCGCAAATTTAATCGGATAAGCCCGGGAACTTATACCTATAATTCCGATTACATCAAGCTTTTTATTAATTCCGTGAACAGTGAGCGCTACCTTTCCGACCTGGACATAATCGACGAAAACACAGTTAAGATGGGCGATAAAAGCTATAATTTAATCCAGGACAAGATTACTATCCAATTGGATAAAGATTTTTATGATATCAAACGCATTATCCTGGGAGATAAGGAAACTACCCCTCAGCTCAATAAAACCGACCCGGTGCTTTTCGAAGGCCTAGCTATGAGCGATGTACTAGCTATCTTCACCGGCACGACTACTCTTAATCTGACCAACTTAAGCCGCATAGATTTTGTTTTAGGCGGGAAACGCTATACCATGTCCCAGTTGAAACTAGATGCCAAAGGCAATTTTACCGCCGGCGGCAATAATTACCCCCCGGCAGAAGCCATCATGATCATCAACGGCTCTCAATACCGAATAAACCACATCGATGTGAACAATAGTAAATTCATATTCTATTGTGATGCCGGCAGCACCCATGAATGGGTAATCATAAATAATGAATACCGTAACCCGGATGATGTAAGGATACTTTGGGACGGCGGGGTATATGAGCTGGATGAAATAATTACCGTGAAGCGCAATGTCCTGCGGATAAAAGGAAGGCAGTATGATCTCGATTCTAGTTTTAAACTGCGTTTCGATAACAAAACTTACGACATTGATCGCATTGATTACGATGCCTCCGTACAAGCGACGGTAATAGAAACTGGCAAGATCAGCACCGGGTACCTGGCTAACCAACCCCAGAAGTTCATCTTCTTCAAAGGCAACAGCAAACTCCGAGAAGGAAGCAACAATGTCAGCGTATATGTAAATTATAACTGGGTTGATTTCAGCCAAATCCTCATCGCGGATCCGGTACACCTCACCTATAAGAACAGCAGCTATGAGCTGATCGGCAGCCGGATAAAAATAGACCGTGTAGAATACAAGGTAGTCGATACTTCCTGGCACGGGCTGAGCCAAGTGCTGGATATCTATCTGGAAGAAACTTGATAACATTTAAATGGCGATAGTAAATTTCCTTGTGGTATAATAGTCGGCGTGGGGGCGTGGCTCAGCTGGGAGAGCACCTCGTTCGCAACGAGGGGGTCAGGGGTTCGAATCCCCTCGTCTCCACCAAATGAAATAAGCGTCTTTGATACAATGTGGGTTTGCCGGAAAAGGCAGGTTAATATTGTGGAAAAGGCTTGAAACTGTATAAAACAAGGGCTTTCGGGGTCGTGGGTATGACTTTGGAAGCCCTTATTTTTGTTTGTGGGGATGATCAGGTTAGGATTTTGTATGAAGTAGGATGTTGGTCGGGAAAAAAATGCACACCATTCCATAAAGAATTAGGGTAATCGTTAGTTCTCTCCCATTTTAAGAGCTATTATTTTTGCTAGGGCCACCCACCAAGGGCTTGGCCTTGAGCATGGAGAAGGCAAACTGTTACCCTCTCCGGGGTGCAGCCACATCAGGCTGAGCGTCTAAGAGGAAGCGGTAATTTACTAAATTAATTTAATTTCAGGGAAGGTGGAGAAAATTGCCTACTTTTACTTGACACATACAATAGGTTTTATTGCCCGATTTATATAAAAAAAATATGATATAATAAGCACGGGAGGGGTTGGGTTAATGCCGGAACTTAGTAGATTTTATAATATTATAATTAGGATGATATTTTCAGATACAGGACAACATAATAAGCCTCATTTCCATGTATACTATGCTGAATATGGGGCGTCTGTTGGCATAGACGGTGAATTGCTTGCAGGAAAACTGCCGGTCAAACAATTAAAGCTTGTGCAGGCGTGGGCTATAATTCACGAAGAAGAATTATATGCGGCTTGGAACAAAGCGGTCAGAAATGAGCCTTTCGGGAAGATAGAACCATTGAAATAAAAGGGGGTGTATATCATGTATGTTATAGATGGGATAGCCTACGCCGGAGAGGCGGAACCTGTGTTAAAAGTTTGTGGCGTTCGGCCAATGGATGGGTATAAGCTGTGGGTGAGATTCAATACTGGGGAGGCTAAGATTTTTGACTTTAAGGCACTCCTTGACATGCCGGCATTTGCACCCCTTTCCGATAAGGCCGTGTTTGATGGAGTTTACATTGATTATGGAGTTCCGGTATGGAAAGATGGTGAAATAGATATATCCCCTGAAATGCTTTATGATAAAGGTGAAGAAGCGAAACAGTAGCCCAAAATTCTATATATTTCAGTGTGATATAAATTAAAAAAAGAACAGTTAAAGCCGTAAGGGCTGGTGTGGTATGCACATCGGCTCTATTTTTATCTGTCTTTGGTATAATAAATAATTCTGGTCTTAGGAGGTAAAGGACATATGAGAAAAATATTTATATTTGCAATTTGTTCTATCATAATGCTTCTGATGGCCGGTTGCGGCTCAAGTATTCAAAAGACCGTAATTAAGGACTATATTTATAATCAAAACAAGATTGTAAAAATTGAAATCACGAAAGAGGAGGAGAGGGTTTTTGTTTGGAACATTGAAAAAACAGCGGAGATTAAAAGTTTTTTGGTATAAACCGCAAATATTTCTATAAATAGACTATCACCAACTTCTGGCAAGCCTGTGACCGATTATCCTGGAATAGCCCCGGAGATTTCTTGGAACCGGCCGGTGAATGGCTGCTTGAATTTGCGATGTCTCCATCGATGTAATGGGAAAGGATTGCTACCATGATACCGTCCCCATTGTCTATGAGTACGGCATTATATCCAAACTCCCCCGCTGCATCCCCAAAAAGGGCTTTTCTAAAAACCCTATCTTTGCTAGAATTAATAACTAGGTGTAGGACAGTAGATATGGGATAGTAGATAGCTAGTAGATGTAGGATAGTAGAATGGGAGGAATAGTAGTCAAATGGATGTAATACTTACTTTGTTGCCGATTATTGCTGTGCTGGTTTTGCTTACGCTGGTGAAATGGCCCGCCGATTGGAGTGGAATGGCAGGATGGCTTCTGGTAATAGCCATCAGTATTGTTTTTTTCAAAACCTCTTTGCAGGTGGGATTAACCGCCAGCCTGGCCGGGATTATCGCTTCTTTCCCGGTTTCCCTCATGGTAGCGACCTCCATATTTCAAATTACCTTTTTAGAATCAACCGGTGCCCTGAAAAGGATAGTAGTCTTCGTTAAAACCTTAGCTAAAAATGATCAAGCCGTACAAATTATGATTATAAATATGGGTATAGGTACCCTGCTGGTAGCAGTAGGAGCGACTCCGGTATCCATATTGCCCCCGATCATGCTGGCATTGGGCTATTCCACCTTTGTTGCGGTAGCACTGCCTGCTCTGGGGTTTGATTCCCTCTGTACCTATGCTTTATTAGGCGCGCCGCTGGTTATCTTTTCCGACCTAACCGGAACCTCCCTGACCGCATCAGCTTTGGTGTTTTCCAAATTCATGCCGATAATTTCGACTATGATTGGCTTCGGTATGCTTTGGCTAGTAGGCGGGTGGGGTAAAGTCAAAGAAGGCATTATACCTTGTATTTTAGCTGGTTTTACCATGGGGCTTACCGCAATAGCCGTGGCACATATCGGTACCGGTATAGTGTTAACCGGGGTTTTGGGCGGATTAACCACCATTATAGTTATGCTGGTTTATCTTAAATTCAGCGGAAAGAATATCCTGGACCGGAGCTGTATCACTGCGGAGGAGAAGGATATAGAGAAAGCCATGCCCCTCCTAAAAGCCCTCGCTCCCTGGATAATACTTATTTCAGCCTGTCTGTTTATTAACTTTTGGCCCCCGCTTTTTAACCTTCTGTTCAAGGATCTGGCCATGCCGGTTCAGATTATTCCCGGAGGCAAACCTATTATGACCCGTATGTTATGGAATGCCTATACCTGGGTGATAATAAGTACCATCGTAGCCATACCATTTATTAACCCCAGCCGGGAACAGTGGAAGGATATCGGGAAGAAATGGTTAAAACGGGCACCACGCCCGGTATTTTCGGCGGCAATATTTTTCGCCATAGCCTATGTTATGACCTATTCCGGTTACGCCCCAGTAAACGGAGTATGGGAACTTCTTAGCGCTGACTATAATATGATATCCATACTCGCTATCAGTTCGGCAGACTTTTTCCGGGGTCTATACCCTGCGGTTGCGGCTTTCTTAGGACTGCTTGGGGGATTCGTCAGTGGCAGCGAGGCATCAACTATAGCCTTGTTTACCAAATATAATATGTTGACCTCAAAAATACTGAATGTAGATGCCCTGGTAGTTACTGCCGGCACGGCAATTGCCGGAGGATTAGCCAGTGTCATTTCCCCTGCCAAACTACAAAATGCAGCCGCCACCATCGATAGCCTAGGCGTCGAGTCCAAGGTAATTCGGGTGGTAATACCGGTAGCGCTGATATTCACCGCCGTTGCCGCGGTTCTTACCTTCATCTGGGCATAAGCGTCAGGCGAAAGGATTCGCCGTTACCGCTATTATCATCACTAACTGGGCGGGGGCCTTGCTTAGCCGGAGCAGAATATTTGCTTTTGCCAAAGCAGTAATTCTGCGAAGCGCAACAAGGTCCTTAATCCCGGATTGCCGCACCGACATGATGTATTACATAATCCTGTTCTTTCCGCTTCAGTCCGGGAAATATGGGCAAACTGATTTCACGCCGGTAGAATTCCTCCGCTACCGGGAAATCACCGGGACCATAACCGAAGTTCTTGCGGTAATATGGTTGGAGATGTACCGGTATATAATGCACCTGCACCCCGATTTTCCGTTCCCGCAGGTAGGAAAAAACTGCCCGGCGGTCAATCTCGGGGGACAGAAGCAAAGGATATAGATGATAGGCATGGCGGTCACCGGCGGCAGGGTGCGGCGGGGTACTGAAATGTTCTATATCGGCAAAAGCCCGGTCATAATAACGGGCTATCTCCTGCCGTTCTTCCACAAAAGCCTCCAACTTGTCCAGTTGGGAAATCCCCAGGGCCGATTGAATGTCACTCAAACGGTAATTATAGCCCAGGCTTTGCATTTCATAGTACCAAGGCCCGTGGTTTTCCTCCATGTGGGAAGCATCCCGCACTATTCCGTGGCTGCGGAATTGCCGCAAGCGCTCCTGTAACTCCGGGTTATTCGTCAGCACCATCCCCCCTTCCCCGGTAGTAATATGTTTTACCGGATGGAAACTCAAGATAGCCATGTCCGCGTCCTGCCCCGGCGCTCGCCCCTGTCTCCATGCCCCCAGGGCATGAGCAGCATCCTCTATAACCATAAGGCCATGCTTTTGGGCCAACTTTTTTATCAGGGCCATATCCACCGGATAGCCGGCATAATCAACCGGGATAATTGCCCGGCTGCGCGGAGTAATAGCCGCTTCTATCAATTGGAGGTCGATACAATAACTCCTTTCATCCATATCCACAAAAATCGGACGGGCGCCCGCGTAAACGGCTGCGTTGGCAGTAGCCAGAAAAGTTATCGGAGAGGCGATTACTTCATCCCCCATTCCTATACCCGCCGCACAGAAAGCGGCATGCAGGGCTGAAGTGCCGCTATTGAAAGCTACCGCATAGGAAACCCCGCTATAAGCAGCCATCTTTTTCTCAAATTCCTGTCCGCAGGGGCCCTGGGTAATCCAAGCAGAACGTAAAACGGCGATAACTTTATCAATATCGTCCTGATCTATATTCTGCCGACCGTAAGGAATAAAACTATCTATATCCATATCCATGTTCCAAATCCTCTTTCCCTATTAAAACCTTGATTCCGCTGCAAGTATCGCTCGCCCCCTTCGCCCGCTACCGTCAGCCGCCGATAATCCATTCCCGGGTTTTTTGCAAACCCTCTTTTAGGCTAATCCGCGGCTCCCAACCCAGCAAATCCCGAGCTTTAGCGTAATTGCAAAGCAGTTTCGGTATTTCGCTCCGGGGATGAATATGATCAACATGCCTGATCCTGCCGGCATCGCTACATATAAGCCGGGCTAGTTCATTTATACTTATATCCTGCCCTAACCCGGCGTTGAGCACTTGTCCATCTGCGCGGCTATCCCCGGCGGCCCGTATGACAAAATCAGCACAGTCCTCCACATACAGCAAATCCCGGGTCTGCTTGCCATCCCCGTATATATTAAGCTCTCCTCCCGCCAACTCCCGCTGAACAAAAATGGCCACTACCCCACCCTCACCGGAGGATTTCTGGAAGGGCCCATAGGTGTTGAAAGGCCGGACTACCACCGTAGGCAAACCATAGGCGAAGTAATAAGAGAGGGTCAGGGCCTCCCCCGCTAATTTGCTGGCGGCGTAAGGCGAAGCCGGTTTCACCGGATGTTCCTCAGTTATGCCCTCTTTATCCGCACTGCGCTCGTAAACCATACAGGTGGACATAAAAAGCATCTTTATGCGCCGCCGCCGGCACTCTTCCAATATATTAAAAGTCCCGGTAACATCATTGGCGAAAGTTGTGCGGGGATCATCTATGGAATCCTGTACATTAATGCTGGCCGCCAAGTGATAAACCAGGTCAAAACCGTTGCTAAAGACCTGCCCCAAAGCGTCCCTATCCTTAATATCTCCCTCTATAAACAAGAAATCAGGGTTATCCCTGAATTCATCTATATTCATTAAACGCCCATTGGAAAGGTCATCCAGGACCGTAACCCGCTGTCCTTCGACTAGCAGTCTTTTCACTACCCAGCGGCCAATAAAACCGGCCCCGCCGGTTACCAGAATATTCATAACCTTCCTCCCCGAACTATGTTTTTTGCACTCCCTTGAGCATGGCTTTTATATCCGCCAGAACCATTTTCCCGGCGCCACTTGAGCTATATGTACCGGAGTCGGCCAGACGGGCACCTTTATAGTAATCCAGGTAGTCCCGCCGGTCATGGTCATAGGGTATTATGATAAAAAGTTCATCCATCTCCAAAGCCCGCGCGCTTTCCTCCTCACTCATCAGTTCCTCATACATCTTCTCCCCGGGGCGCAGACCGATTATGCTAGTTTCCACAGCTTCACCCGAATTCTCTATCACCGCCCGGGCCAGATCGCCTACTTCCAGAATCGGCATTTTAAAAACGAAGGTTTCCCCCCCCCGTGAAATTGCCCAGGACTCCAGTATCAAATCCGCCGCCCGGTCCGCGTCCATGAAGAAGCGGGTCATTAAAGGGTCAGTAAGCGTAAGCGGACCCCCCCGGGCAATCTGCTTTTCAAAAAGCGGCACTACCGAGCCCCTGCTGTTGATTATATTGCCAAAACGAACGGATAGGAATTTAATCTCCCGAGGTCCCTTCCAATGGTCGGCTGAGGATATCAAGCGTTCGGATAACAATTTGGTAGCTCCCATAGTATTAGTAGGCGCTGCCGCCTTATCCGTACTGGTATAAACTACCGCGGAAACTGATGTTTCTATGGCACAATCGATTACATTCTGCGTCCCTATTACATTGGTCTTAACTGCTTCCGAAGGGTTATACTCGCAGGCCGGAACATGCTTTAAAGCCGCCAGATGAAAAACCAGGTCTATATCCTCCATGGCCCGTTTCAATCGTTCTTTATCCCGCACATCGCCCAGAAAAAAGCGCATCCGCTTCATATCCAGCCCTTGATAGGTAAATTGTTCGTTAATAGCAAACTGCTTATGTTCATCCCGGGAATAAATGCGGACCACTGCCGCCCCCAATTCCAGCAATCTTTGCGCCAGCTTTTTCCCCACCGTCCCGGTCCCCCCGGTTACCAACACCTTTTTACCCTTTATCATTGCAGGAATATCCTCATAATCTTTATATGTATCCATATTTTTCTCCCCCATCCTGAACGCCATAGGACTTAGCCGCTTTACCCGACCATTAAGGAAAGAAAACCCCCACGATTAGTCCAAGTACAGACCGGCTTACGATAAACCATAGGCAACCTTGGCAAGTAACGCTTCCCTTTGCACTAATAATTATATCGCATATTTTGTCAAATCCTTTATAAGCATAGGGTTTCCTGAACTATTTCCCCGGAGGTTTTTATAAATTCCTCTAACCGGCGAAAACTACAAATTTCGTCCTCACCTTTAACCTCCGAAGAC
>CAYRCG010000011.1:23359-25934 GCA_964422685.1 uncultured Syntrophomonas sp.
TTCCTCTAACCGGCGAAAACTACAAATTTCGTCCTCACCTTTAACCTCCGAAGACCTCGCCTTTATGGCTCAAAGCCTTGACCCTATCGATAATATAATTAATCAAGCGTTCCTCTTTGCGCCAGCGGCTATAACTGCGGGTGGGATCCAGAGCAAAATGGTTCAAAATAGCCTTTAGGGTAGCTGCATCCATGCTTTCCATAGCTTGCTGCAAACCTAGGCCGCCCTGGTCATAATAAATCTGAAAGGGGTCAAATCCTTCC
Source organism: uncultured Syntrophomonas sp. (assembly GCA_964422685.1). Lineage (GTDB taxonomy): Bacteria > Bacillota > Syntrophomonadia > Syntrophomonadales > Syntrophomonadaceae > Syntrophomonas. The sequence continues at coordinate 23,623 of CAYRCG010000011.1, forward strand.
GGCACCGACGCTTTGCTCCTGCTTTTAGGCTTCTTAGGGGATTTCTGCCCCCCGGCTGCAACTAGGTTTTGAAAAGGGCTGGCCAGCTTACGCGCCAGGGAAGGACTGTTTTCTATCTCCCCCGCCAAAGCCCGGAAAAATTCCGCCATCTGCTGACCTAGCTGATTATTGGACACAGCTTAAAACCTCCTCAGTAAGAGCCTTATATACTTGGTAAAACCTGCTATAATTGTATTTCACCCGCAAACTTTTAAAATGCAAACTGGAATCCATAACCATCGCCGCCAGGTTTCCCTCCGGAACAAATGTAGCAAACACCTGCCGGTAGCCGGCTTTCGGGGCACGGATTCTTAACAAGTTCGCTTGGTTACGGTGGATTTCCGATTTTTGACGGTATTTGCTTATAACCAAGCCCAATGGCCGGATAGGAATATCATTTTCCCGCTGCAAGCGCCCGATGCGGTTTACTATCTGGGGGATGCCAAAGGTAGAAAGTATATCCGGTATGGTAGGAATTATGTAATAATCACTAATCATCAACCCGTTCTGCGTAATTAAGCCCAGATCCGGCGGACAATCAACCAAAACGATGTCGTATTGCGAGAGTTCTTTTCGCAGAATATCATCCAGGAGGCGCAAGGGATTGATGGAGAGAAAGGGGAGGGCTTGCATAAACCCTTCATGTACTTCGATCAAATCAATGCTGGAAGGCAGCAAATCCAAACCCTCTATTCCGCCGTCCACATTGGAAACACTATGTACTATAGCCTCCTTTAGGGAAAACACCGGGTATTTATTCAGGTGATCTAAAAAAATATTAAGTATAGTTTGCCCCCGAATATTGCGCCTCCTCCATTCCTGTTCTTTTATCAAGGCTACGGTGGCATTCGTCTGGGGATCGAGATCTACTACCAGGACCTTAAGACCGAATTCCGCTGCCATAAACTCCGCCATAGCAACGGTCAGGGTAGTCTTCCCTACCCCTCCTTTCAGATTAATCAAACTTATTACCGTAGCCATTAGCACTCACCTGCAAAATCAAGCAATGGATCATTGATTCCGACATTTTAGGATTATATGCCCCTTCTCTGATTCGTCTTTAGGACTGCAAAAAGTAATATTTATGCAACTGCTATAAAAAGGGTTTTTTGCATCAGAGTCAACATTATCCTTATAGCTTCCAGGACACCATCCGCCTTTATTCGGCGCAACCTCACCAAAATCTCTATAATTGTAGTTATTATAGCATTAAAGATGGCAATATAGTATGCAGCGCGGAAACTCGCCCCACGGTTTTGTCGTCCGAACATATGATTTGTACGGATGACACCCCGTAAGATATTGGGTATAATTTTATTTGTAAATCATAAACTGAAGGGAGATTACTGAAAGTGAGCACAGTTATGGATAAACCCACTTTTAATAAAGATCAGTTGATTACCTCAACGGAGGCTTCTAAGCGTTTCGGAGAATTGCGTAAAAAAGCGAAAGACGCACCCCAGTTTATTACGGAAAATGGTAATATTGAAACTGTAGTGCTAGACTACCACTATTATGAGTCACTATTTATGAGAATGATGGAATTGGAGCGAAAAGAAGAGGAAGAAATACTCATAGAAAGGATTAGTCGTCTGGACAATAATCCAGAGATGGGTGTGCCCTGGAGGTCAATAAGGCGGTCGGATAAGGATGAGTGATCGTTTTGAAATAATCATGGATCCTGGTGCTGTAAAAGAATACCAAAAGCTGGACAAATCGGTTGTTCCGATTGTAGACAAAGCTCTGGACCGACTAGAAAAAAGAGCGGACGAAATTGGAAAGCCCTTGCGTAACCAAAAGGATTCTAAGCTTGTCGGCTGTAAAGAAGTTAAGCTCAGAAACGCCGGTATTAGAATTATCTTTCGGGTTACAAATCAAGTTGTTCATGTTTTGCGGGTGGTTTACATATTGGCTATTGAGCGGCGCAGTGACGATTTTGTGTTTAAATTGGCCTCCAAGCGATTGAACGTTCTTAACCAGGAGCCGTCAACAGTAATAACGGCAGGAGAAGAATATAAAGATATAAAAACCTATACTGATAACTGAAAATGCTATGAAGCAGCCCGCTTATGTGCACTCGGAGAAATAGAGGGAGAAGACCTGCATAAAATATTGCTAGCCAATGTAGAACTATTCCGCTATTTAAATAGCCGCTATACAAAAGAAGAAAAGCTTAACGAGGAGGTGCTTATTATGGCTAAAACCTTATATGACCCGCTGGTTGAGAAAAAAGGAATGGAAAAAGGCGAGATTATTGGCAAGAAAAAAGGCGA
>CAYRCG010000012.1:0-1646 GCA_964422685.1 uncultured Syntrophomonas sp.
AAAAGGGAGTTTGAGGGCTCTTGAACGGTAAGGAATAGCGGGTAGTTACCGATACGCCTCACCCCTCACGCCTCACGCCTCACCATTTCATACTAACCCTTAATCTCTTAGCCCGTATTTGGCGGCTTTTCGCACTATTGTTGGTTGGCTGACACCTAAAACCTTGGCTACCTCATAGGTAGATTTGCAGAAAGAGAAAGCACTTTCTAAAACCCGTTTTTCGGTCCTTTCCACAGCCTCCTGCAGGGTGAGGACACCTTGCTCCGCAGTATTTTTCTCAAGTTTCAATTCAGGCCAGGCAGTCAGATCCTGGGCGCTGATAGTTTGATTAGGACTGGTAACCACTAGGCGCTCGATCAGGTTTTCTAACTCCCGTACATTACCCGGCCAATCATATTCCATGAAATAAGCCAACAAACTGTTTGATAGCTTTTTATTGAGTCCATGTTTTTCGTTAAAGCCCTCCAGAAAGTGTTTGGCTAATATGGGGATATCCTCCCGACGTTCACGTAATGGGGGGACCGTAACGGGTATAACATTTAAACGATAGAATAGATCATTACGAAATAGTTTCTTTTCCACCATTTCCTGAAGGTTGTAATTGGTGCCGGCGATTATGCGTACGTCAACCTTAATCGGCTTGGTGCCGCCTACCCGCAGTATCTCTTTGTCCTGCAGGACTCTCAGCAATTTAACCTGTAAACCCAAAGGCAGATCGCCTATTTCATCTAGGAATAGTATGCCATTATGAGCTATTTCGAACAAGCCAATTTTACCTTGCTTACTCGCCCCGGTAAAGGCCCCTGGTTCATAACCAAATAACTCGGATTCCAGCAAATTTTCCGGTATAGCTCCGCAGTTAATCTTTATCATGGGTTGTTGCCGGCGGTTGCTATTACTGTGAATAGTATTGGCTACTAATTCCTTACCGGCTCCGGATTCTCCCTGTATAAGAACGGTTGAATCTACTGTAGCTATTCGTACCACCATAGCGATTAATTCACGCATTTTAGTGGAATGAACCACACATTGGGTACGCAGCTTTAGTTCTTGCAGTTCACTTTGGAAAAAGCGGCTTAATCCTTCGGCATAACCCAATTTTTCCTGAAGTTCATTCAATTCACTGATATCCCGGACATTAGTTACTACCAGGATTATATTACCATGCTCATCATGTATGGGAGTACTAGTTACCAGGGCGGTTTTCCCGATTCTGGATTGTAAGGTAATAGTAACGGCTTCCCCTTTTTCCAGGGCCAAAAGGGTGCCACTGCGAGAATAGACACCCTCTGCCACCAGGTCTTTCATATTGCGTCCGACACACTCCGCAGCCGTAACCCCCAATATGCGCTCAAAAGCCTCATTGAGCCTTAGGGTATTGGCCTCACCATCTGTTATATAAAGCCCATCATAGGAGGATTCAAAAATCGCATCTAATTCCCGTTCCCGTAAGCCCACCATTTTCTTAAATACCCGCTCCAACTCGTTTAATTCGGTGGTATCGCGGACATTAGTTACTACCAGGATAATATTTCCCTGGTCATCAAAGATGGGGGTACTGGTAACCAGAACCTCCTTACCGGTTCTGGCCACTAGGGTAATGGTAGCCCTTTCCCGGTTTTGCAGGACTAATAGGGTGCCGGAGC
>CAYRCG010000012.1:1746-24542 GCA_964422685.1 uncultured Syntrophomonas sp.
ACATTAGTTATAATAAAATCGATCAAGCCCTTATTGTTAAAGATGGGCGTGCTGGTAACTAATACCTCTTTGCCGGTTCTGGCCACTAGGGTAATAGAAGACCTTTCCTGCTTTTCCAGTACTAATAAGGTGCCGGAATCTGAAAAAACTTTGTCATCTACTAAATCACGCATGTTTTTCCCCACGCATTCTTCCATGCGGATTCCGGTGATACGCTCAAATCCCTGGTTGAGGCGTAAGGTGTTGCCTTCCCCATCGGTTAGGTAAAGGCCATCAAAAGACGAGGCAAATATAGCATCTAATTGACGGTTAAGTTCCCGGGTACGCTCTAATTCCTCGGCGATATTCTCCAGCTCGGAGATGTCCTGCAGAACTGCCACTGCCCCGGTAATCTTACCGTTTTGGTAAAGGGGGGTGCGGTTAGTAAGCAGGAGCTTGTCTCGGTACTGGATTTTGCGGGTGGCTTGGGTTTGACCCGTGGATAAGACCTCAAGTAGCCTACTATTAGAAAAAACATCGGTTATTTTTTCCCCGCGGGCCTCGGCGGCGCTAATTCCGGATACCTTCTCTAGTGCGCGATTGTAAAGGCGAATTTTTCCGCAGTCGTCTACGGTAATAACCGGGTTATAAATGGAATTGAAACAGACCTCTAATTCAGACATATTATTTTGCCATAGTTGGCAAAGTTGCCATATCAACTGCCAATGATCATGCTTTACAGTGTTGTTTGCTACGGTACTGCCAGAACTATTCAGAAGGGAACTGCCCAATAGTGATTGTAGTTTTTGGGAAAATTCAACAAATAAAAGATCGCTGGGCATTAATTGTTCTGCCTGGGCGGTAAGCCCCAGCCCATCATCAATTGCTGCGTCAATGTTATAGGGAAATATCCGGCCGATAATCTGCTCATTCTCGTCACATACCAATACGAATTCGGTGCCTTCCTGCACGAAGATCGAGGAAATATCCTGCAAAGTGGCATCATAACGGACTAGGTAAGGTTTATAATCGCGTTTTTCTCTATAATGCATTTAACTCTGCCCCCTATAGGGCTAATTATACCATACTTGCTTGATTGGGTTTTGTTTGGGGGTCAGATCTTGAATTTTCGCATTAACTCGATTAAGGCCCGGTAGCCCCGACCTCCGCCTGTTATCGTTTGTAACCGCAGGTCGCAAATAAGACGCCCTAGCTTGTGTATAGCTGGGCGTCCATGATGACCATAAGCGGGTTTAGTCTTCCTTTACACAAATGTAGATATATTTTGCATAGCCTCTATTATTTTCGCGTAATTACCCTTAGCCCAGTTTTCCCGGAACATTTCATTAAGCTGCAAAGAAAGCTGTAGATACATCTGTTCTGCCCTGATGGCATCCGATATCTCCATAGTTTTATGGACATAGCTAGGTCGGACCTCCTCTTTACGGGTAATAAGTTCGAACTCTTGCAACCATTCAGGAATGAAAATGGGTACATTTAGATTCTGTTGTATGGCCTCGGCTAAAGCTATCTGGGCATCTTCCTCTCCATGCACTAAAAATATATCCCGCGGTTTCACTATAAAGCTCATAATCCAATTGATGAGACCAGCTTTATCGGCATGGGCGGAGTAAGCTACAATGCGCTTAATATCGGCCTTTACAGCAATCTTTTCTCCGTGTATCGTCACTATTTCTTCACCATCCAGAATGCGCCGGCCCAAGGTCCCCGCTGCCTGATAACCGACAAATAATACGGTGGTTTCTGGCCGCCATAGGTAATGCCGGAGATGATGCTTGATTCTCCCGGCTTCGCACATGCCGCTAGCAGATATGATTATGGATTTCTTTAGGCTATCATTCAAGCGCATGGATTCCTCTCGGGTACGAATAAGATTTAGGTTAATATATTCCCAAGGGTCTCCTTTGGTCATGAAAGCTCGGGTAGCATCTCTATAGGAACTGCGGTTTTTTACGAAAATCTCGGTGGCGGCGATAGCCAGGGGGCTATCCAGATATATCTGCATATCGGGGTCTAGTTTCTTTTCATAACCGAGCATGATCAAATCGTAGATTAAATCCTGGGTGCGCTCCACAGCGAAGGCAGGAATAATCAGGTTACCACCTTTAGCCATAGTGTCGTTAATAACTTGCAGAAGTTGTTCTGAGCGGTGAAGTGTGTCATCATGCAAGCGATTACCATAGGTGGATTCAATAACCAGGAAATCAGCGCTTTCAATTATGCAGGGGTCCTTAACCAGGGGTTGGTTGATATTGCCCAGGTCACCGCTGAAAACCAGCTTTGATCTCTTGCCGTTTTCCTCCACCCATACCTCTATAATTGAAGCACCTAGGATATGCCCCGCGATACGGAGCCTTATGGAAACATGCGGACTTACATTAATAATCTCATCCGTATTAAGGGCTTGAAATCGGTTAAGGGATTCCAAAGCATCCGCAGCTGTATAGATTGGCTCTAACAATTTTAGGCCCGAGCGCCGAAGTTTGCGGTTTTTCCTCTCTACTTCTGCCTCTTGTATATAGCCGGAATCAGGAAGGACGACCTGGCAAAGCTGTTCGGTAATCAGGCTGCAATATATCGGGCCGGTAAAGCCCTTTTTACATAGCTTAGGGATTAAGCCACTATGATCTATATGGGCGTGGGTTAGTATAAGAAAGTCGATTTTGGCGGGGTCAACAGGAAAGTCCTGATAGTTTCGTTGCTGCAAGGATTTGGAGCCTTGAAAAAGACCGCAGTCGATAGCGAAACAGCAGTCCTCGGTCTCCACTAAATGACAAGACCCGGTAACTGTCTTGGCTGCCCCCAGGAATTTTAGTTTCATGCTTCCACCACATTTCTACGATATAGACTAATTATACAGCAAACCCTAAAGAATTAGTGAGAAAAACTAGGGGTGGGGCACAAGAAGGTGGTTCTTTTGTGCCGGACCGGACTTTTTATTTGAAGACTAATATGGTAGATGTTTGGTTAATATGTCCCACAAATTCTTCTCCATAGGTGGAAAAACCAATTGTGGGAATACCCCTGAATATCTCGCCATATTTACCGGTTAGACCTTTCTGTTCTAATTCCAAGGTTCTCAAAATGCAATGGAAATTTATTAACCCGGCGATATTGCCCAGTTCTCGTACTTTATCAGCTAGGGCTTGCTTGGTGTCGCTGACGATATCGGTGGATTCAAGCAGGGAAACTTCCATACCTTCCAGGATGTTACAATAGAATATCATACTACTCCCGTTAATCCTTTGCGGGCTTCTGACATATATCTCATCCCCGGCTAATAAACCAACCGGGTTACTCATGAAATGGTTTTCCACTTCTGCAACGCCTATTCCTAGCGCCCCTGCATAAGCCTGAACCGCCGGCATATTGTTAAACTCAATGCTCTCCCGGTTTTCAGTATTAACCTTGGTGGCAACGAGTTGTTTATCTAGGGCCTTGAAGCTTTGAGTTTTAATAATGTCAAATCCGGCTTCCGGCTTTAGTACTGCTAGTACTGCCGCATCCGTATAGGCTTTTCCATTAGCGAAGACATGGGTTTGGGCAAACTTCAGATCATCCCCAGCCGAACCGCCGATAAAGATGATATTTGTTTTATCACCTATACGGTCCATTATCTTCTCTTCGCAGCCGCTCAACCCATCAACGAGTATAATCCCGACATATCGATTGAAATCGAGTTCGGCCAGTGAAGCATTGAAATGCTTTTCGAATGATAATAACGCTGGGTTAAGATCCAAGCCTTCTTTTAAAGATTCGACCACTTCTATTTTAAAATCACTAACGGCATCAGGGTTAAAGGCCATAGCCACCAGGGAGTTTTTTAACATCCTACCGCTTATGATCTCGCCGGCCGTGCTGCAACCAAATGTTTGTGCATCAGCAAAGGCCTTATCTATCGCCTGGCTTAATTCCGAAGGTTCATATTGTGATGAAGCGAAAAACACCAGTAATCTGGTATCGAAACCCTGCAATTGACTTTTAATATCGCTGACTGCGGCATTTATGTTCACCTCTTCGGAAAATACTGACTTTATCTTCATTTGATTCTTTCCTCCTTATTTACTTAATAGTTACATTTAGTTCCTGGGCCAGAGCTACTAGTTTTTCGATAATTGCCGGATCATCGGGGGATGTGTTATTGAATTTTTCTGGATTAATTCCTTTCATGACCATTTTAGACTTGGTAAGGTTGGCGATAGTGCTATTGCCCCCAGAACGTTTCGCTACGATAGTATCGATAAGAACCTTAATCTTTCCCGCCATATTCGTTCGCTCCTCCTTTCTGACGTTTTCATTACAAAAAATATATGGAAAGTGGAAATTAACGTTCGGATAGAAAACTAAGGGATTCCGATGATTCTGCCATTTGATCGGCATAATCCTTTAAGGTTTTCGCTAAATCCTGGTGCTGCAATAGGCCGGAAACCAAATGAAGGGCGCTATCCGAAATTGCCTGGGAGCCGGTAGCTACCTCTTGAAAACTCACGGTAAGGTTATAGATGCCTGCGGAAGAATTTTCGGCATTACGAGCCACTTCGGTGGAAGCGGTGGATATTTCCTCAGCTGAGATAGCTATATCTCTGATTCCTCGGGATGATTCCATGATCTGGCGGGAGGCATTTTGGGTATTCCCGGCTATTTCTTCAATCCTTTCGAAGATAAGGCTTACCTTTTCAGCTGATTTTACTACCGCGTTAGATATTTCTCCGGTGGCTACATACTGTTCGGTGATAGATTCCCCGATGGTATTGGATATATCGCTGATTTCCTTTATGATTTCGTTGGTTGTGGCTACGGCGGAAACTGCCTGGGACATATTAGCCTGCATAGACTCGATTTGTTGCCTAATTTCCTCGGTGGCTTGGGCCGTTTGGTTAGCAAGCGCTTTTACTTCGCTGGCGACCACAGCAAAGCCCTTGCCGGATTCCCCGGCGCCGGCGGCTTCAATAGCGGCGTTAAGTGCCAGCATATTGGTTTGATTGGATATTTTATTAATCACACTGACAATTTTGCTAATCTGCTGGGTTGATTCAGCGAGATCATTGATTATCCGATTAGTATCTTTGCCCTGATTGCCGGCATCTGCCGTTATATTGATAGAGCGTTCACAGTTTAGGTTAATACTGTTTAGGGATAGGTTTATTTCTTTTACCGAAGTAACTATACTATCTACGGAGGAATATACATCTCGGGCCGAATCGGCGACATTATCTATACTAGAGGATATCTGTTCAACCAGCTCGCTGAGCTGCTCCACCCCTGAGGAAGCTTGGCCGGAGGAAGAGGCGAGATTACTTATACTGGCAGACATTTCCTCAGTTGAGGTGGCGATAATAAAGACATTTTCCATTACATCGGAAAGCTGTTGCGAAGTATTATCAATATTTTTCCTTATGTCGCTAATACTACAATTTACTAGACTGCTTTTCTCAGTTATCTCGGAGTTTAATTCATTTAGGGAATGGGAAGTGCTATATAATTGCTGGGAATGTTCCTTTAAATCTATCGAAGTATCTCCAGCTATGTTCACTAATGAAAGTATTTTTTCTTCGATTTTAGCCCTTATATTTAGCAAAAGACCTAATTCGTCTTGCCCCCCGGCATTCAAGTTGCCGGGACGGGAGGGGCCAATACTATCTAACTGTTCCTCTAAATCCATAAAAATTTCCGTAATTGAATTGCAAAAAGAATGAATCAGGTTATGGCAGACCACCAGAGCTGCAACAAAGAAAAGAGTTAAAAGTATCAAAAAGCCAGCGGCATTGGCCTTTAGCCACAAAAAAGTCAAAAGAGTAGTAAAATATAATAGCAAAAAAACCAGGAATATAGCATTTTTAGTTTTCGCGGGAATAATATGTTTACTCATTATAACTTGCCTCCTATAGCCTGAAGTAATATTAGAAATTGACCAACTTTTTGGTAACTGCCTTTTCATTTTAACTCCCATGACCGGGGTCACAAACAACGATGAAAATGCGCCTTAGGCTGGGAATGACCGGGCTTTGTGTCATTGCGAGGAGCGCAGCGATGTGGCAATCTTCTCCCCCGGGGTATAGCTCTGCCTGGGTGTAGCCCTGCGGGACTAAGATTCCTCGCGGCGCTCGGAATTCCTATGCAGCAGAGCTGCACCACGATAAACGAAAAGGGTCAGGGCATCCGCTGTTTAATGGTTGAGCTATTATCAGCGTCCATCAGCGCCCGAAGGGTCAGCATAAATCTGCGTCTAAAAACCCCTTTCATAGCAATGACATGGGGCGGTGCGATAGAAACATACCAGCGAGCGATTGGCGAAGCATGGTTGCAACACCCAGCGAAGCCGAGTAGGCGAAAGGGGGCGAGTGACAGGACGTCACACTGGGAACTACTTTCCACCTTCCGTTTCTTATCCCCCGTCTTCCGCTTTTCTGCCTTTCATTGTTAGTAGCAGATTTTTCATCCCTTGGGCAATCTGGCTGCAGGAATTGGCATTATCCCCAATATTCACAACAATGCCTGCTGCGGCTGTGTTTAAGGTGTTCATTTCCCCTAAACTGTCGCTTAATAAGGCTGATTCCCGGGACATTTCCAAAGTGGTATTTTCCGTATTCTGGAACATCATAGATAGTTTATCAACATTTTGGGCGGCCTCATTGGTGGCGATAGAGATCTCGGTGGCGGATCGGGCTATTTCATTGATTCCTTTCGAAGCTTCCGCAATACTGCGAGCGGTATTTTGAGAATTATCGGCTATTTCGCCGATTTCTTGGGTAATCAGGTTTACCCGCTCAGATGATTTTACCACCGCATTAAGGATTTCCCCGGTTGAAGCGGATTGTTCGGTTACCGCTGCAGCTATGGTATTGGTTATCACATTAATCTCACTCACTACCTGGGTAATAGTTGCTACTGCCGCAACCGCCCCCGTCATATTAGATTGCATATTCTCGATCTGTAGGCCGATTTCCTCGGTTGCTTCTGCCGTCTGTTTGGCTAATTCCTTGACCTCATTGGCAACAACCGCAAAACCTTTTCCTGCTTCTCCAGCCCCCGCTGCTTCAATAGCGGCGTTGAGTGCCAGCATATTAGTCTGGTCGGCGATGTCGTTTATAACATTGATTATCTTTTCAATCTGTTTGGAGGAATTGTCTAACTTAGTAATAATCGCGTCAGTATCAGCGGCCTTCTCGCTGGCATCAGCGGTGATAAAAATAGAGCGTTCACAGTTTTGGTTTATTTCATTTAAGGAGAGGTTGATCTCTTTTACTGTTGCGGCAACATGGCTGACCTGGGCGGAAACATCGCGGGAGGATTCGGAAAGGGCATCGGTATTTTTGGAAATACCGATCGCTAATTCGCTAATCAATGAAACTGAAGCCGCAGTTTGCTCGGAAGCCGAGGCCAGATTCCGAGTGGCGCCTGACATTTCTTCGATCGCCGTGGCGATCATATTGGCATTGCTGCTGTTACTAGCGATAGAGTCTGCTAGATTCGTGATATTGCCGCATAAATCACCAAGCGTTGTTGTGGAAAAAGCAATTTTTTGCTGGTTTTGCCTGTTATTTTCCCGCATATCTTGGGCGAGTAAGGTTAATTGCGCCGATGATTTTACCAACCCCTGCGAGCCATTATTTATGTTGCTGAGCAGCCCTTTCAGCTTTACGGTTAAGCGGTCAAAACAACCCACCGCTTCCCCGATTTTACCTGAATTGAGTTTTAGTTCCCTTGTAAGGTCCCCCTCGTCTTCGGAAATAATTCTTAAATGCTCATTAAATTGCGACCAAGTTTGAAGGTTCAGCTTATATATACGCCAGAAATATATAGCAATAGTTAAAGAAAGTATGCTTGACAACGATAGAACCCAGATTATTTTGATAAAAAGCACTTCTTTAACCATAAAGCTTTTATAGCCCACTAGGGCAAAGAGCAGGAAGCCTACTAGCAGTAAAACAGCTATTAATTCCGGTTTGTTATCCGGCCCGCTATCTGTTGGTCTTCTATGCATGTCATCCCCCCGTTTAAATAAATAAAATGCGTACACTTACTTCCAAGGCGGCCGCACGGTATCGCTTGTTTACGCTCTTAATCTTGCTGCGGTGAAAAATGCTGAAATCCTCTCCGGAAACGGTGAAAGAATGAGCATTAGCGATGTTGTATCCCATTTGATTCAGCAGGGTTTTACAACGGCCGGAAACCATATTGGCGATTTCATTAACGAGGTCGAAGATATTTTCCTCCGCTAATAGTTCTGCTGTTATTCCGGTAAGCCTGGCTACTATCTCCAGGGCATCTTGTTTTGGTGTGCCGATGATAAGAGCCATATTGATAGGACCGGTAATAAATATGAAGGAGGTTATATAGGAAAGGCACAGCATCTCGTTTTCATCGCCGGGTACTTTTACCTCACTAATTTGTTCACCGGTCAAGTTATGAACGGCATCTATCACTGCTTGATTTAGGAAACCGGTCCTTAGTTTAGTTTCGATTTGATTATATATCTGCTCTTTAGATACTGCGCCCATTGAAACTTATTCTCCTCCTCCCAAACAAGCCCGTATTTTCGTTTGCAGGGCTTCATCGGTAAATGGCTTGAGCATGTAATTCTTGACCCCGGACTGTATGGCTTTGATGATGGAGGTTTTTTCACTTTCGGTGGTGACCATCATAACCGGGATTTCCCGGTAGCGGGTATCATCTTTAATTATAGTGAGAAAATCCATACCATTCATGCCCGGCATATTCCAATCCAGTAAGATAAGGGCTACTTCTTTGTATTCCCGCGCCAATAGCTCTAGGGCTTCCTGGCCATCGGAAGCCTCCAAACAATGGTAGCCCATAGATACTATGCCCTTATTAATCATCAAACGTACAATAGCCGAATCGTCTACCGACAAAATCTTCTTCTTCATCTTTACCACCCTCCCAACATTGAATATATCCCTTTTTTCCTTAGTGATAATCGTGATTAATCTTTGCTTAGCATAAAAAGGCAAGGGTATCATATTCACCCCCTATTTTCAGGTAGCATCCCATTATGCATACATCCTCTTGTTGCTACCTCATATATCCGCCGGGCCATTTCCGGTAAAGCAACTACTTCATCAGCCAAACCGGCTTCATAAACTGATCGGGGCATACCGTAAACTACACAGCTTTCCTCGCTTTGTGCTAGACAGTAACAATTACAATTCTGCTTTAATTGGGCTATGCCTGCCTTGGCATCGTGGCCCATGCCAGTTAAAACCACTGCTAGGATATTGCTTCCTGCATAGGTTTCGGCTACTGATGCAAAAAGCACATCTGCCGAAGGTCGCACCCCATTTATCTGGGGACTGTCTACCAGCTTTATTATTTTTCTATTGCATTCACCCCGTTCGACTACCATGTGCAATCCTCCCGGGGCGATATAAATATGTTGCGGGGAGATTATATCTTTATCTCGGCCCTCACTTAGTGGTATAGGGCATTTTTTCCTCAATGAATCGACCATGACCGCAGTAAATTCCGCCGGTATGTGTTGCACAATTAATATTGGGATATCTAAAAATCCCGGAAGGTAACTACAGATCTTTTCTAATGCCACGGGGCCGCCGGTGGAAGCTGCGATCAAGATTAATCTAGCATTATTCCAGCGTGAAGGGTCAAATAGCAATCGCTTCGTTTTGGTTTTATTGTCGGTTGCCGATACATCAGCTAGGACAGATCTAGCCTTCAGCGGAACTTGTTCTTGGGTTTTTACCGAATTAATCTTAATCATAGTCTGGCTGAAAAGTACCTTAAGGTGGTTTTTCAAGCCCTCCTTATGTGCGGGGGATAGGGCAGCTATTTTTATGAAATCTAGCGCTCCTTTTCGTAGTCCGACTAGGGTGAGTTCCGTACTTAGTGTAGTTCCGTCGGAAATCAAGATCACCGCTATCGCGGGATTGATTTCTTTAATAGATTTTAGTATATGCGGTATATCCCCCGGGTTGAGCAGGGGATTAAAGAATATTACCTGAACGGTGTTGTATTTTAACCAGTCCAGAGCTATTATTGCATCGCTAAAGGCACGGACCACCTCAGATAGTTCGGTGTTTTCAATTATCTCTGTGATATCCTTCCTATATGCGCTATCATCAATAATAAGCGCTTTGAGCTTATTCATCGCCCCATCGATCCCTCCTAGTGTCATTCGCTAGCGAGGAATCTGCCCCCTATTTTCATTAATGGTTGCCCTTGACTCCAAGGGGATCCTGCACGAGGAATCTTCATCTCGGGACAAAGGACTTCAACTACTAACCAAATCGAATATCCTTTCCGGGTTGAGGATTATCAAAAGTTTATCGTGTAATTTTACTACCTGGTTGATGTACTCTACTTCCGCCCCGATTACATTAGCAGGCGGTATTTCCCATTCTTCCTGTTCCAGGTCAATAACATCTCCCGGTTTATCTATTAGGAAACCCACCTGGTTAGGGTCATTAGCCGGCGCTTTGAGAATGATGCAGGTATCTCTAGTTTTCTCCTTATCATCCCGCCAAGCGATTAGTTTTCCCAGATCGAACAAGGTAACTACCTGTCCCCGCATGTTAAACAAGCCGGCAATACAGGGTTTTGCCCCGGGTACAGCTGTATATTCAACACCGCTATTAATTTCTTTAACTAGTACAATGTCTATGCCCAGCAGACTATTATTCAAATAGAAGGATAATACCTTATTGCTCAGAAAGTACCCCTCCCTTTAACCAATATACTGCCGAGTCTACTTAATAGTCTCGTCTTGTCCAGCTTAAATTCATAAAGGTCAAAGCCGGCGTCTAATCCTTCTTTTATTTGCAGTTCCCCGGTCATAGAGGTTAAAGCCATAACCGGTAAGTCGCGTAGCTCCTTATCGGCCCGGATTCGTTTTACCAACTCTATACCGTTCATAAGGGGCATGTGAATATCGCTGATAACAGCATCTACCTTCTCTTCCTGCAATATTTGCCAGGCCTCCTGGCCGTGGTTTGCAGTAAGGACGTGGTAGCCGGCTTCTTCGAAATAATCCCTTTCTAGTTTTTGAAAGAAGGGGGTGTCCTCGACCACCAAGATTTTATGTTTATTTTGCTGGGTCATTTTAGGTGTTGCATAATGCGTGGGGTCGGCCATAGCCAATAGCTCATAAAGGTTTAATAAAAGAACAATTTTATTATTTATGATGCTAGAACCAACCAGTCCCTTACCGGTGATATTTTCCTGATTAAGGTCTATTCTCTTTTGAAGGGTATCTTCTATGTTTTCAGCGATAAGACCTATGGGGTAAGTTACTAGCTTGGGTATTATAACATATAGCTTACGCTTGCTTGAGATATCTTCTTTGCTAATGGGCAGGAAGTCTTCGGGACGAATAACCCGTAGGGAATCTTGCCGGAAATTAATATACTCCCGGTCGCCTACCCGTTCTATATCACTTGATTCGATTTCCTCCACCCGCGAAACCATAAACAGATCAATGGCCAAAGTTTCAGGTCCGCTGCATTTGAAAAGCAGCATATTTTGTGTCTCGCCGGTGTTTTCCCATACATCTTCCGAATTAAGCTGTGGCTTTTCTATGTTACTATCACTAAAGCGTAGGTTGGCTTTAGTAATAATTCCTTCCGGATCCAGAATCAAGGCTATTTTACCGTCGCCCATAATAGTAACCCCTGAATAGCAGCGGCAATCGTGTATGAATGAAGAAAGGGGCTTGACTAGTATTTCCTCACTGCCATGTATGTCATCGACTACTACGCCTAATCTCCGGGAACCGATTTTTATTACTAGCACGCGTATTACCCGGTTTAGATGGCCCGATACTTCATCCATGTAGCTTCTAGGCAAGCCTATTATATCCGCCAGATGTACTAGGGGCAGAAGTCCCCCTCTTAACCTTAGGACTTCGGCATTATTTATAAATTCAATCTTTTGGGGAAGTTGAACAGGTTTAATCCTAACGATCTCTTGCAGGTTAACTTGGGGAAGGGCAAACTTCTGATTGCCCACCTGAACAATAAGCGAGGGAATGATAGCCAGGGTTAATGGTAGGAGCAACCTAAAAGTGCTACCCTGGGATACAGTAGAAAAAACTTCTATGCTGCCACCGAGTTGCTCTATATTAGTCTTTACCACATCCATGCCAACCCCGCGGCCGGAAAGGTCTGTAACTTTGTCCATGGTGGAAAAACCGGGCTTAAAGAGTAACTGGTAAGTTTCTTGATCCCCCATAAAGTCAATATCAGTATCCTGAATGATTCCTTTTTCCAGAGCCTTGCTCTTAATCTTATCCGGATATATTCCGGCTCCATTATCGATAACATCAATATTTACGTAGCCACCCTCGTGATAAGCCCTTATTATAATGGTTCCTTGACGGGATTTGCCCAGCATCTCCCGTTGCTCCGGGGTCTCTAGCCCATGATCAGCCGCATTTCTGACCAAATGGGTCAAGGGATCCCCGATGGCCTCTATTATCGATTTATCAAGCTCGACCTCACTACCTTCTAACCTTAAATCAATCTCCTTGCCAAGTCTTTTCGCCATATCCCTCATGATGCGGGGAAATCTGTTAAAAACATTGGCCACAGGCTGCATTCGGGTTTGCATTACTTTTTCCTGTAACTCGCTAGTTATGTGATCGATGTTTTGTAACACCGGTTCTATTCCGGTTATGTTCTTGCGATGGTCCTCCATCATCCGTAATAGCCGATTTCTGCCTAACACCATTTCACTAGCTAGGTTTAGAAGATCATTGAGCAACGAGACATGAATCCGTAGGCTGTCTTCGGCGGTAAAGGTGTTAGGTCTCCGTTCAACGGAATTTTTTAAGGTACCGCTTTCTGATTGCTCGATAGGGGCTGCAACTTCCCCTATTTCATCAGGTAGCAAGGCTTCTATTCTTGGTTTTTCACCTGTCGCTAATCCTTCAGTTATTACCCCTTCCTCCCAGGGCAATTCAATTATTTTGTCCTCGGGAATATCCAAGGCATCGTTTAAAAAATCTTTTTGCAGGACAGTGGTAAAATAATAATCTAGTATAATATCCCCTAGATTATCGCTTTCGCGAAAGCTAGCTTTAAGATCGATAAAATTCCCTATCGTCTTGATGCTTTGGATCAATTCCAGGGGGTTTTTTTCTTTTTTAAGCAAATCTTCATATAAGCCGATTTGCAAGCAAAAATAGCTGTGGCCTTGTTTTAGCGCATCATTGATTAATCTTGCGTAGGTGTTGGCGGTAGGCAAGTGTAGTTCGTTAGTATCCACCGTAAAGGATGCCTTATTGTCGAGGGAGGGTAAAAAAACCGCCATATCCCTAATGTGGTTAGAAATATCTAAATTTTCACTAGCAACGGGGTCATGAAGCATAGTTTTCAGAGTATCATTGGCTGCTAGTAAGGTGTCCAGCATTGCGTTGTTCAAAACTAAACTACTATTGCGTATTTTTCCCAACAGGCTTTCCATGTAATGGGAGAGCTCGACAATCCGGTACAGATTAAAAAAACCCGCACTGCCTTTTAGACTATGTACTGCTCGGAATATAGTATTGATATTTTCCGGCTCGATAGACCCGAGATTTGTATTTAAAAGTCCATATTCTACCGCTTCAACATGGCCTTGGGCTTCTTCCAAAAAATCCCGGATAAATTCTTCATTAGTAAGCATTAGCATACCACCTTAACGGCGCGAACCAGGCATATATTCTTGATTAGTTTGGAATATTCGCTATTAATCTGGTTAATCCTGCCGTAAAACGCAAATATTTTCGTATTTAAAGCCATTTCTTTCGTTGGGCATGTTTTTCTGGAATTATCATATATGGTGGCTACCGGGGCTTTAAAACAGGCATAATAATTTCTTAATCTAAGATACTATACTAAAAGGCGCTTCCTTTACAAATTGCCCTTATTGCAAATCGTCTCAGGTATTTATCGCGATAATGTATCCGGCTTTGCAAGCATTAACAGGAAGAAGGTCTTGAACTGTAAAATATCTAACTTATTCTATTTAGGGAGGTAAGATTTATGGCGGAAAAAGCTAAGCAAACACAGAAGAAAAAAGGACAGGCGGTAAAGAGGGATAAAGCCAACAAGAGCCCCAATAAAGACGGAAATAACAGTAAGGTGCCGGGAGTCTTTGGCGATTCTGAGCCTATAGGTGGCGGTGGCTGAGATTAGTATTGTTTCCTGCCGAGTTTAAAAAGCTAGGGAATAAAAGGGTTTTTATAACCCTTTTATTATTTTGCTTCAGAGCGTAGCGTAAAGTGTTGCCTTCTATCTCTTCTTCATAATTTGGCATAAATAGTGGTAATATTATAATTTAACAGCCATAAATATTATTAAAAAGTGTATAAGGAAAGGAGTTAGTATTTATGGCTTATTGGTTATTGTGCCAATCCTGCCAAGAGTGGAGCAAATTCGCAACCCCTTTATCAAATGATAAAATCTGCCCCTTTTGCCGCTGTCAATTTATGGCGGGAAAATCTCAGCCAAGCACAACTTTACCAGAAATAAATATGGAAGTGGCAGGAGGAGTTACTACCCCCCCGGGGGAAGGTAGTGGTGTTGTGGTGGATAATGTAAAAGAAAAAATACCTGAAGATCAGGAAGAAAAAATAGATATTGCCGGTACGGTTGAGGCACCGGGGACAGCGGCAAAAGCGGAAAAACGTGATGTGCTTGTAGAGCAGGATATAGAGGAAAAGCTTGAATCGGAAAAGGAGGAAACTCCAGAAATTAAGGATGCAAACCCAGAATCGGAATCAGGGGAAGAAGTGAAGTCGAAAACAGATAAGGAGGAAGCGGAGGAAAAGACGGAAATATTGCCGGAAAGAGAAGAGGGTGCGGCATTAGATAGAAATGTAGAGATTTCGATAACGGGTCTGGCTAAGAAAGGCAATAAAACGGAAAAGGACCCATCAATGGGTAATAGGATACTTGAACTACCCGAAAAAATTGCAAAGGATGAAACCGCGGAAACTACGGCTCAGGAAGTGGGGCAAGAAGAACAGGAAAAGCTAACATTACGGGACGAGGGGGAAGAAGGGAAAGAAATAGAAGGGGAAATCGAAGAAGAAACAGAGCAGGAAACAGAGCAGGAAACAGAGCAGGAAACAGAGCAGGAAACAGAGCAGGAAACAGAGAACCAAACGCAGGGAATAGAGCCGGAAGTTAATCCGGAGGAAGAAGAAGTTGCTGATGAAGAGGAAACAGAAGAAAAGAAACCCAAAGCAAGCGAAAGGCCTAGTATGTTACGGCAAAAAAGGAAACGGACTAAATATTATAGATAAAGGTTGGCTGCAAGGGGGATCGTCGGAGGTGAGGCTACACCCCCAACTTAATTCTCCGGTAAGGGTTGTAGGATTTTTTCCCGTTGCAGCTTTTTCATTTCAAAATAAATTAAGATGGCGGTTAGAGCTAGTGCTAGGGCATCTGCTATAGGTGCACTGCGCCACACTCCATCAATACCCCAGAAATATGGCAAGACCAAAAGTAGTGGAATAAAGATTAGGAACTGCCGGGAAAGGCTAAGAATTGCAGCTTGCCGGGCTTTACCCACAGCCTGAAAATACATGGAACTGATTACCTGGAAGCCTAGTACCGGCATTAGGGCAAAGAACGTTAACATAGCATGTGCCGTCATAGTAGTAAGCACAACATCATCCTTACTAAATAGGCCGACTAATTGCATAGGCCAAATCCGGATAGCTATATAGCCCGCTATTGCAATTACTGTGCCCGTGAAAACTGCCGTCTTCCAAGTATCCCGCACCCGCTGGTACTGTCGGGCTCCATAGTTAAAACCGATAATAGGCTGTGCGCCTTGACCTAGTCCCAGTACAGGCATAAACATCAGCATAGATATGCTCATTATGATACCTATAGCGGCCAAAGCCATGTCCCCGCCATAATGCATTAAGGTATGGTTAAGTATAAGTTGTTGTATTGAGGCGGCTGTCTCCATGGCAAATGGGGCAAAACCGATTGCCATAATACTGCTCAATACCGGCCAGGTGGGCTTTAAGTTCACCCAGCGAATCTTCACCAGGCTTCTACCGGTAAAGAAGTAGCCTAATACCCAAAGGGCAGAAACTAGCTGGGCCAGGATTGTAGCCAGAGCGGACCCCTTAATTCCCCAATGGAAGATAAAGATGAAAGTATAGTTTAACACCACGCTAACTACTGCCCCTAGTATCTGGGTAGACATAGCCATAGTGGGGTTACCTTCTGCCCTGATGAAGTTATTCATACCCATACTGATGGAACCGAAAACCGCACCTAACATAATAATCCGAGTGAAATCACGGGCATAGGGAAGGACGGCATCACTGGCTCCAAAAGCTATAAGTATCGGTTCCGTAAACATAAAAAACAGAATCGCCAATATAGCCGGCAAAACTATTAACATGGTCATGCCATTTGCGGCTATCTTTTCGGCTTCTTCCTTTTTTTGTTCCCCCAATTTGAGGGAAATTAGGGAAGTAGCACCGACCCCGATCAATAAAGAAACAGCCATTAGCAATATCATAATAGGAAAGGCTACGGTAGTCGCGGCTATTGCCAGGGAGCCTATCCCCCGCCCTACAAATATCCGGGCTATAATATTATAAAGAGAACTGACCAGCATACCGATGATAGTCGGCAGGGAAAAATCCCATAATAACCTGCCTATATGCTGATTAAGCATTTTCTCAGAACGTTCCACAGAATTACCCCTTTTTATTCAAAACAGAAAGAAAGAACCATCCCCTAGTATAAAGGATAGCTCTCATCTATAAAAGATAAATATAAAATAAAAGCTATTTACGAGTAACCCCTTACCGAGCCATCAGGACCTTGCTCAGGAAAGCGCCGGTTCTTTCCTGTTGGGGATTCAGCAGTACATCTTCGGCTGAACCTTCCTCCATAATAACCCCCTCGTCCATAAAAATTACCCGGTCGGCTACTTCGCGAGCAAAGCCAATTTCATGGGTTACAACTACCATAGTCATATCCTCCATCGCTAAGTCCTTCATCACCATGAGCACCTCCCCGGTTAGTTCCGGGTCCAGGGCAGAAGTGGGCTCGTCAAAGCACATTATGGCGGGATTCATAGCTAGGGCCCGGGCAATGGCTACCCGCTGCTGCTGCCCTCCAGAGAGCTCAAATGGGTAATTATCGGCCTTCTGGGAAAGTCCGACTTTGGCTAGGAGTTGACAGGCCACTTCCCCGGCTTCTTTTTTATCCATGTTTTTGACCAGGGTTGGTGCCATTATCAAGTTTTCCCTAACAGATTTGTGGGGAAAAAGGTTAAAATTTTGGAATACCATGCCCATTTTACGTCGTGCCTGAGTAATTCTAGTTTCGCTATGGTAAACTGCCTTGCCTTCATGGTTGTTATCAGCTACTATTTCCCCGTCAATCTCCAGCCGCCCGCTATCGATTTTTTCCAGGTGGTTTAAACAACGCAATAGAGTACTTTTACCCGAACCAGAGGGTCCGATGATGGCGATTACCTCACCTTTTTGCACCTGTAAGGATACCCCATGCAGGACACCGAGAGTACCGAATTTCTTATAAATATCAATAGCCTGCAAAATACACATGATAAATCTCCTTAAATACCCGATAAAAGGGAAGTTGTTCTTAATAGTTGCGCCGCTATTACCGGAAATAATTATAACGCAACTCCACCCATTTAAAAAAGCGCTGCACTAGGCCTGTCATAGCCAGATAGAAGACTGCGGCAATTAAAAAGGGTATAAAAGTATCGTCCCGCATCACATGAGTACGGGCCACCCGGGATAATTCACTTATGGCTAGAACATAGACTAGGGCAGTGTCCTTGACCAGGTTTATTACTTCGTTGCCGATGGGAGGCAGGACACGTTTGAAGACCTGGGGCAATATGATGTTGCTCATAGTTTGGAAACGGCTTAAACCTAGTACATCAGCTGCTTCATACTGCCCTTTATCTATGGACTGGATACCGGAACGAAAGATTTCAGCCAAGTATGCGGAATAGTTTAAAACAAAAGCAAGATAGGCAGCCATTTCCCTTTCCAACCGTAAACCTAAAGTCATTAAACCGAAATACATAAATAAAAGCTGTAACAGCAGGGGAGTTCCGCGGAAAAGCCAGACGTAAAATTCCATAAACCAACGTAGGGGGGCAAAACCGGAGATGCGGGCAATTCCCATTACTACCCCTAGGGGCAGGGCTATTACGAGGGTTATGCTGAATAGTTTCAAAGTAACGGATAAACCCTTTAGCATGGATGGAAGCAGCAATATAATATAATCCATAAAGACTCCTTACAAACAACCTGAATACAGAATAACAGGCTAACAATAATTATTTATTGTTAGCCTGTCCTGCTTTTCTAAAAACTACCGGACTGTTAGTTAACAATATCTTCCCCGAACCATTTTTCGGAAATCGCCGCTGATGTTCCGTCTGCTCTCATTGCATCCAATGCTTCTTGAACCTTGGCATGGAAGGCTTTATCATTCAGGCGAAATCCTATGCCGAAATCCTCTAAACCGAAATTATCCTCTAAAACCTTATAATCCCCGGGATGTTTGGAAAGGTAGTAGCGACCAACCACCTCATCAACTACTACCGCCTCAATCCCGCCTCCCTTGAGGTCGCGAAGGGCCAAGTCATTGCTTTCAAATTGAAGCAGCTTGTCCTTGATTAGTTCAAAGGTTTCTTTATCTGCTTCTACTGCCTCATTGGCGCTACTGGCAGCCTGGATGCCGATTTTCTTACCGGTTAAATCAGCCTTATTAGCAATATCCGAATCGGCCCTGACTATAATAATTTGCCGGTCAGATATGTAGGGTTTCGAGAAAAGATAATCTTTTTTTCTATCCTCGGTAATGGTAAAGCCATTCCACACAACATCAATATTGCCGCTATTCAATTCTTCTTTCTTGGTATCCCATACTATGGATTGGAATTTGACCTCTACCCCTAGGCGTTTTGCTACTTCCTTAGCAGTGTCAATATCGAAACCAACGATTTCATTTGCTTCGTCCCGGAAGCCCATGGGCGGGAAAGCATCATCCAGGCCCATAACAAAGTAGCCCTTATCCTGAATCCTGGTCCAAGATTCATCCTTGCTACTATCCGGAGCCGGGGTTTTGGCAGCACATCCGCTCATAAGCAATACCCCTAAGGAAAAACACAATAGAACCAACCATGCAACTTTTCTTTTCAAATCCGACAACCTCCCCATATGTTATTCATCTTATTTTACTTTACTAAGGCAAATAAGTAAATGAGCAGAAGCTAATACCTGGTTGACCCGCTAGACGGCAGATAGTATATTTTTAACAGATATTCTAGATAGCGACGCTACAGCGGTAATAGTGTGGACAAATTGCGCGAAACCCTAGAGGGGCTTAAACGAAAGCATAACACTATATATTTATAGAAGGGGGCAAGACAATTTATGGCTATAATCACAAGTGAACACCAGTTAGTAATAACTGAGATGATAGCAAAACAGGAGGCTTTTTTCAGCAGCGGGATTAGTAAGGAGTTATCCTTTCGCAGAGAGCAACTACGCCGACTCGGTCGGGCCTTAGAAAAGTGGGAAGATGAGCTGCTGCTGGCTTTGGAGCGGGATTTGGGCAAGAGCAGGCAGGAAGCCTATATGAGTGAATTAGGGCTACTTCAGGCTGAACTATACCATATCTTGAAAAACCTATCCGGCTGGGCGCAGGTCCGGAAAGTAAAAACCCCCTACCTCTATCCCGGGGCCCGTAGTTTCATCTATATGGAGCCATTAGGCAAGGTGCTGATTATCAGTCCCTGGAACTACCCGGTTTACTTGTCTTTAACTCCCTTGCTGGGAGCTATGGCTGCCGGAAACTGTGCTTTTATAAAACCCTCCGAAATAGCCCCGCGAAGCTCGGCTATATTACGAACCCTAATCGAGGACACCTTCCCGGCGGATTATATTACAGTTATCGAGGGTGGGGTCGAGGTGGGTAAGACGCTTTTGGAGCAGTCTTTTGAACACATTTTTTTTACCGGAAGCGCAAAGGTAGGGGAGCTAGTAATGCAGGCTGCATCCCGCCACCTTACTCCAGTGACCCTGGAACTTGGGGGAAAAAGTCCTTGCTTGGTGGACCGGGATATCAATATCGGACAAACCGCTCGTCGTATCATCTGGGGAAAGTTCCTGAACGCCGGCCAGACCTGTGTGGCCCCGGACTACCTTTTGGTGCAGCGAGAAATAAAAGAGCCCTTGCTAAAGAGGATGGGGGAGTCGTTAAAGGAATTCTATGGTGATGACCCCCGCCAAAGTCCTCATTACGCTCGCATCATCAACGAAGGACATTTTCAAAGGTTAAGAGCCTTACTTTCCGATGGGCGCATTATTTACGGTGGCGAGGCGGTAAGGGAGGAACGCTATATCGCTCCTAGCATTATGGATGATATTAAGCCGGACAGTCCGCTAATACATGAAGAAATATTCGGGCCTATTTTACCAGTGTTAGAATTCGAGGAATTGGAGGAGGCCATCAGCTTGGTAAATGACGGGCCAAAGCCTTTGGCACTTTATTTCTTTTCTCGTAACCGGGAACAACAGGAGCAGGTTTTGCGAACTACCAACTCCGGAGGGGTTTGCCTGAACGATACCTTAAGCCAGATTACTACCCCTTATTTGCCTTTCGGCGGGGTAGGGGAGAGCGGCATAGGAAGTTACCACGGGCAGGCTTCCTTTGAACTTTTTTCCCATAAAAAAAGCGTTTTCAAGCAGAGCCTGACCCTTGACATACCCTTGCGCTATCCCCCCTATAAAACACCTCTGCACATCTTGAAAAAACTCCTTAGGATATTATACTAATTCATCCTATTTGTGGTTACCCCATACGGCTTTAAAATACCATGTGTTAAGCAGGCCTAAATCAAAGAAAGACAATCCCGGTCTTCGTCTATATCTCCATCTCGGCTCAGGTGAAGGTGTTTTTTCCCCTGGGCATCGGTGGCAATATAAGCCCCCCCTATATTACCCTGATCGACTTCCTCGAACAATTCGTCTAAGCCTAATCTACGCCCGTCGCTCAACTCGACATTTGCTATTTCGCCGTGATTATTCCTATTAACCCCGGTAATTCCCAGCATTTTGCTGCCTCCTTAGTATATTCCCTGCTACCACTCCGTGACCCCAGGCCGCAACCGCGGAAAGTAGCGGGTTAAGATTCCCCATCAAACTCGGAATGGTTGATTGTCATTGCTATGAAGGCCTACCTATTGTATACGGCCTGAAGCGCAGCGACCGCCCCGTCACTCGTTACGAATAGCGTGCGACCACCTCGTCATTGCGAGGAGTGCAGCGACGTGGCCATCTTAAGTCATTATACATAGCCATAACAAGGATGTGCTCCGAAGAGCTGTTTCCGTTCCCCCGCGCTATAGAATGTTTTCCAAATTCAC
Source organism: uncultured Syntrophomonas sp. (assembly GCA_964422685.1). Lineage (GTDB taxonomy): Bacteria > Bacillota > Syntrophomonadia > Syntrophomonadales > Syntrophomonadaceae > Syntrophomonas. The sequence continues at coordinate 23,146 of CAYRCG010000012.1, forward strand.
AGCTTCTTTGCGTGGGATATGCTCGATCATAAGCTTAAGCTCGGAAAGCTGTCCTAATGCTAGGGGAAGATCACGATTTGCTACATACTCTTTAACTTTAGCCAGGGAAAACTCGATATTATCTATTTCCTGATGATCGAGGATAATAGGCCACCACCGGGTCTTTTCGTCCAAGGACTTCTCTAAAGCATGGCTGTGCTTTTGAGCTGTTTCCCATTCTTCTTGCCGGATTTCTTGGCTAACCCTTTCAATCTGCCGGCTAAGAACTAAACTGGTTTCCTGTAGCGAGTAGTTAACCCAAGCGCCTCCGAAAAGTATTAGTATTAGAATGATCAATAAGGATGCAAATAATCTCATCTATAAGATTCCTCCCTTCCCGCGATGAAAAAGGGGCGGTTAAACCCCCTTTTTCAACTGATAATAAAGCGTGCCGTTCGGAGCAAGGCTGGCAAAAAGCACATCCTTTATATTTTTTATAGCGGATTCGTCTAATTTTTGCCGCAACCAGTCCTCATCATAATTCATCTTTTGAATATTTTCATTAACAACCTGACCGTCTACAATTAGTGTTATGGGAAGTCCTTCATACTTTACCGGCAGATCTAAATCTTCGGGCTTCACCGGCCTTTTCTCAGATTTCAAAATCACACTAAGTTGTCCGCTGGTTTCTAGTATGGCATATTCGACATCAGCTATATCCGCAACATTTTTCGAACGCAGTTGTTCCAGCAAATCGTTTATGTTGTAGCGGATTCTTCGCAATTCCTCTTCTACTATCCGGGAATTCTCGATAACTATGCTCGGTTTGCCGCAAATAATTCCCCGGGCTGCTCCGCTCTGCAAAGAAACGTAAGACAAGGTAACTTGGGCGGTAAGAAGGACAAAAATAGGGATCAGCCCACTCAATAAGGGGATACCGGTATCCTCCATGGGGATGGCGGCCAGTTCAGAAATCAATATGATAATTACCAACTCAAAGGGTTGTAATTGGCCTACTTGCCTTTTCCCCATTAAACGCAGGAATACGAGAATAATAGTAAACAGTATCAAAGTCCGAATAATCGTTAGAAGCATTTAATATCTCCTTAAGATGGAAAAGTGAGAAGTGAGGGGTATCGGTAATTACCCACTATTCCTTACCGTTCAAGAGCCTCCAAACTCCCTTTTCATCATTGTTTGTGGTCCCTGACCATGGGGGTTAGTATGAAAAGGTGAGGCGTGAGGGGTGAGGAGTGAGGCGTATTGGTAATTACCCGCTATTCCTTACCGTCCAAGAGCCCTCAAACTCCCTTTTCATCGTTGTTTGTGACCTCGGGTCATGGGAGTTAGTATGAAAATAGCCTGCGTGATAGGCGGCTTAATAGAATATACTGCTCGCAGTCTGCGCATGGGCAACA
>CAYRCG010000013.1:0-23512 GCA_964422685.1 uncultured Syntrophomonas sp.
ATGTTTCGTTTCAGGTTAAACGAGGTGAGGTCTTCGTTATCATGGGACTTTCCGGCAGCGGAAAATCTACCCTGATCCGCTGTCTTACGCGTTTAATTGAACCTAGTGCCGGGACTATCAGGGTTAAAGGAAAAGAGGTTACTTCTATGGATGCGGAGGAGCTTACTGCCTTCCGCCGCAGTGAAGTGGCTATGGTTTTTCAACACTATGGTCTGTTGCCTCACAAAAACGTTTTGGATAATGTAGCCTTTGGGCTCAAATTAAAGGGGCAAGCGCGTGAATTGCGGGAGGCCAAAGCAGCAGAGGCATTACAGCAGGTAGGGTTAGCCGGTTGGGAGAAAAAGTATCCCCACCAGCTTTCAGGCGGAATGCAGCAAAGGGTAGGTATTGCCCGGGCTTTAGTTCAAGATACGGATCTTTTACTAATGGATGAACCCTTTAGTGGCTTAGACCCTTTAATTCGCAGGGAAATGCAGGAGGAGCTACGTAAACTGCAGAAAGAGTGGCAAAAGACCATTATTTTCGTAACCCATGACTTGGGGGAAGCCTTGCGCTTAGGTGATCGCATGGCAGTAATGGGTTCGGGGGTATTTGTTCAGTCAGGCCGACCCCAGGATATAGTAATGAATCCCGCTGATGAATATGTGCGTCGTTTTGTTCAAGATGAACAAAAGATTGCCCAATTGCTGGAGAAGGGGCGTTCAGGCCGGGTAAGAAGCATCGGGGCTCATATTGGAATCCGCAGCGAAAAAGCCGCTGCCGGGAGGTGATATTTTGTTTCCCTCACAAATCGAATTCCATGTCGCACCATATATAAGTGGTTTCGTAAAGTGGATAACTGTGGCTTGGGACCCTTTTTTCTCGGCATTTAGTAATATGGTGTTAGCGATGATGCTGAAAATAGTGCATGTTTTGTTGATAATACCCTGGTGGCTTTGGATTATCGCCGTTATGGCAATTGCCTGGAGACAGACCCGTGATGCAGTGAAAACTATTATACCCGCCCTTTTGCTCTTTACCGTAGGAATGTTCGGATTTTGGGGTATTGCCATGGAAACACTGGGTATTGTAATTGTATCTGTGATTATTTCTTTGGTCTTAGGAATTCCCCTGGGTATATCAATGGCGGTATCTAATCGTTGTAATGCGGTATTTACACCCATACTCGATGCTATGCAAACTATGCCTAGTTTTGTTTATCTCATCCCGGCTTTAATGCTTTTCGGTTTGGGTAAAGTGCCTGGGGTAGTAGCAACAGTGATATATTCCCTGCCCCCGGTGGTCCGTCTTACCAACCTGGGAATTCGCCAGGTTTCGGCTTCTGTGCAGGAGGCGGCCTTGGCCTTCGGCGCGACTCCCTGGCAACTGATGAAAGAAGTCCGCATTCCTTTGGCGATGCCCTCTATCTTGGCGGGGGTTAATCAAACTATCATGTTGGCATTGGCTATGGTGGTAATAGCCAGCATGATTGGGGCTGGAGGACTAGGGGAGGTAGTTTTAATCTGCACCAACCGAATAGATGTAGGGGGTGGCTTTGAGGCGGGTTGGGCTATTGTAGTCCTGGCCATTGTAATCGATCGTCTGACCCAGGGTTTAATAAAGCGTCAAGATACTATAGAAGCATGAGATAGCTAGAATAACCGCTAAAAGAAAACCAGACGGGCTGAAAGTATCGAGGAACTCGAAGGCCCCTCTCAATATAAACAAACAGTGATGTAGGGTTATATCAGAATTATCTAATATATTGCCCATTCTTCAAGCACCTGGCTGCGGCCAGGTGCTTTGTTTTGGCTGCACCCGGCATATTGACATACAATTCATAATCACCGGCGACATTTATTATATATCGCCTAGAAATAAGTTAGGTTATTGTTGCCTGCCCGGTCGAAAATAAGCATAGACTAATAGAATTATAATGGAAATATAACCGAGGACTAAGTTGAAGGTAATAATATATATTCAGTAAAAATAAGACGTTTAGAAAAAACGAAGGGAGGAAAGATATATATAGATGTTTCTAGGCGTTAATATGTGAATTGCATCTATGAGGTGCAAAATAGGGGGTTTCATAATTGGATATATATTTTGCTTCTTTAGTCGAAAAACATGCTCAAGAAACACCGGACAGGTTAGCTATAATTGATGCGGACGGTACCACTAAAACCTGGAAGGAATTTAGCGAGGATGTTACCCGGGTTTCAAATTCCTTGTTAGATTTAGGATTGAAAAAGGGTGACAAAATTGCCACTATAATGTATCAGGGTATCGGTTATCACACGATTCTTATGGCGGCCGCCACCATAGGGTTAGTTGTAGTAGGACTAGATCACAGGTTTACTATTCAGGAAACAGCCGGATTGTGTAACAGAACTTCTCCCAAATTAATAATCGCCAAGGATTATGCGGTGGCAGAACTGTTGGGAGAGGTTGATATCCCCCACGTTTACGCTTATCAATGCGAGATTAACCACCCGCGCGCATCATCTTACGAAAAATTGTTGCAAGGCAGCCTAAATCCTATTCCGGAGGAACTGCATCCTTCGGTAAAGGATCCTTTAATCATCATATTCACCAGCGGTACTACCGGTCAACCTAAGGGGGGCATGATAACACATGAGAACACCTGGCATATAAGCAAAAATGCATGCGATAGCTGGGAGTTCACCAACGATGACCGGGTTATGTGTTATTTGCCGGTAAGCCATGTAGGCGGAGTGCACGATCAGATCACGATGGCCGTATATAGTGGAGCTACAAGTGTTTGCATACCCCGGTTTGACCCCATTCAACTTATGGATATTATAGACAAACACAGAGTAACCTATCTCGGGTTTGTACCAACCATATTCCGTTTGCTGATGTTAAAGATTGATTTTACTAAATACAACACATCATCTGTAAGGTGCCTGGTTCTTTCCGGGGAAGCTGTTAGTGAAGGGCTGATAAATTCAGTAAATGATTATTTCCCCAATGCTAAGGTTGCATCCAGTTGGGGCATGACTGAAACCGCCGGATTTTTTACTTTGACATTGCTCAGTGATACCATGCAGGCTATCGCGGCAACTGAAGGTGCCGCCAGGGGCACTAATACGATGAAGGCCTTGAAAGGCGATGGAACATGGGCAGGTCCAGAAGAAATTGGGGAGCTGTGCATCACAGGCCCGCAAGTAATTCCCGGTTATATGGATGAGAAAGATAATATAGGTACCTTTTTCGAAAAGGACGGAGCGAAATGGATGAAAACGGGTGACCTTGGGCGCATGGACCAGGACAATTATATGCATTTTTCGGGCCGCACCAAAGAAATGTATATATCCGGGGGGTATAATGTCTACCCGCCGGAAATCGAAGCTTTTCTGAGCAACCATCCTTTGGTGAATGCGGTTGCGGTCATAGGTGTAGCGGATGAGGTATGGGGAGAAAAAGGCTATGCTTTTGTCATCCCGGAGGAAGGCGTAAAAGTCGATGAGGAGACCTTAATGCAGTATTGCAAGGAGGGGCTGGCTAATTACAAAAGACCCAGCAAGATCATTATCAGCAAAGACCTCCCGAAAACACCTATTGGGAAGATTGAGAAAAAAACCATTACTAATAATATAGAAAAATACACTACGGTTGTATAGAAAGCGTTTTACTTCAAATAATCCACAGTAAGACCGCAGGCTAATAGCCTGCGGTTATACTCTGTAGAAAACGGTCTATTATTGTAATAATTAGTAGAAGGGTGATATAATCACTTTACAAAAAAACAACTCCATAAACGGACGGTAAACCCGCACGTATGAAAGATATTTGCTTTTATGCGAATTGTAAACAGAGATTAGGTAGAAGGGGGTAGACTAGGTGGTTGTTAGGAAGCGTATGCCCAACTTGCCGGTAGTTTTAACGCGTACCCGGCTTGAAGATATAATGGACCGGGCTATAGAATATAGGTTTATGCTAGTGAACGGTTCACCTGGACAGGGCAAGACTTCGTTGGTAGCAAATTATTTGCAAAAATCGGCATATAATGTATTTTGGTATCAGATCGATGATGCTAATGCTAATTCTGCACAATTCATGGAGGATCTCGCGGAATTCCTTCGGTATTTTCCCACATCTCCAGAAATAGAAGATGAGCCTCAATATAGTTACCCTTACCCCGCCGCTTCTGAACTGGATTATCCGGCGTTTATAGAGTTTTTGAAAGGTTTCACCCCCTTGGGGGCCGAATTATTCATAGTAATTGACGATTATCATCTCATTAAGAATGCGGATGGTTTTGATAAATTATTGGAATATATGGTGGACAATGCCCCGGCGTGTTTTCATTTTATAATAATATCGCGTGATGAACCCGAATGGGATTTGGCCCAAAGAAAAGTTAGAAGGGAAATGCTGCGGATTGGAAATGAACAGATAGCATTTACGCTGGGAGAAATACGGGATTTTTTCCGAGAAATACATCATATCAACTTAAATTGCGGACAGGTTTCTACAGTTTCAGAAATTGTGGGCGGTTGGACACCGGTTATGATTCTTTTGGCCGAAAAGATTACCACCGAGCCGGAAATATTGAATCAAAACATCGATTCAATACTGGGAAACCTGCCGGAGCTCAGTCAATTCATCGAGCAGGAGATATATAGTAATCTTACCCCCGACCAAAAAGAAGTTTTGCTTTCTATTTCACATGTCTCTGAAGAAATACCATCCGAATTGGTTAATCTTATATGCGGGGAAGAGGGTGAAACGGTCCTTAGGGACTTAGTCAGGGAATGTTTTTTGATAAGTCATAACAAAGGCCATCTTAGCGATGAATATAAATTACATCCGCTTCTAAGTTCTTTCTTGCGGCAAAGGGCAGATGAAATCTGGGAAAATGAGAAAGTTACCGGGCTACACTGCAAAATCGGGAAGTATTATTTCGAATTGGAGCAATGGAGCAAAGCAATTGATCATTTTCTAAAAGGACAAGACTTGGAGATGGCTATTGAGGTTTTGAAGAATTCGGGACCAGAGATATTGAATTATGCTTTATCCGATAGGTTACATGCACTGGTTAACCTCCCAAGCACCGAAATAAAAGATGACCCTTGGCTGCAATTTGCTTTCGCCTGCGCGGTCAGATTCAGGGACCCTGCTCTTTGTCATAATTATATAACCCAAGCATTAAAAGGATTCCGTGCAAACAACGATGCCAAGGGGGAACTGCAGGCATTATGTCTTAACACTGAGGTGTTGATACTTTTCCCCGGTGATTTGCACCTGATGCAAAAACTTCTCGACAACAACGGGCCACAAGGCTCTAAGGAATTATCTAATACAAGAATACAGGCCTACAAAAATGTATACGCTGCGATGTCCCATTGTTGGTTGACGGGTAATCTTAACGAGGCCATTCGCCTAGGGGAAAAGGCTAGATGGACAAGTCATCTTCTAAAAGACATTAATTTAAGGCTTTGGGCCTATTGGGCATTAATCTTAGCTGCATCCTTTATGGGGAAATTTAACATTGCCCAAAGGAGGATCGCCGAGGCTTTGGAAATAGTCGATTCACCTGAAATAACAGACGGTATTGTTGACGTATTTATTCCTTATGTAGCGGGCCTTAGCAATGTTTTCTCGGGAAATTTCGATATAGCTGCTGAATTTTTAGAAGAAGCCTACAAGATAGCCAGCAAATCGAAAATGGAAGGTCTGATATTCTTCATTAATAACTACGCGAGTTGTTCCGCACTTTACCGCGGGGACTATAAGTTGTGTGAAAAGCTATTGGACGATATGGGCGATATTCTAGGTATGTGTATGCGCGAAGGAAATGATCATCTCAGCTCCTATTTTTGTTGTTGGCGGGGTCACTATATGTTCGTACGGGGGCGGTACCACGAGGCTGTAGCCTTGGGACGCCAGGCTTTACGCCAAAGGGAGCGAGCTGGCGGAGAAGTGTATTTCGTGGAATGTAATTTAGTATTAGGGTCTTCTTTGACAGAAACAGGTAACTATCAGGAAGCCGAAAAACATCTTCTTGAGGCATTGAGAATAAGCACTGATATGGGGAGTATATTTTTCCAGGCTTCTGCTTATTTGCAGCTAGCTATTTTGTATGACATATTAGCCGAGAAGGAATTGCACACGGAATATTTAGATAAGGCTCTGGGAATCGCCATGGAAAACCGATATAAACACTTTTTCATGTGGAAAGATGACCGCATGGAGAGGGTCATAAACCTAATGCATAAAAATGAATCCTACTCGAGTTACGCAGATGAATTAGGCAAACGGCTCAAGAACAAAAAAGAAATAGCGGAACCCGACCGGAGGGCGGTAATCGAAAAGATAAGTAAAAGAACAGAGACGGATGCCTATGAACTTAAAATGTCTATGTTGGGACCACTAATTGTTGAAGTCAAAGGAGTATTGCACGAGCATTTAGGTTTGAAAAAACCTAACTATCTCTTGGCACTATTGGCCGCCAAATCAACCCCTATTAATATGGATGTTATTATAGAGGAGATGTGGCCGGAAAGGGACGCAAAATTAGCCAAGGATAATTTTCATTTTACTTTAAACCGGTTGCGTAAATTCTTGGGTATAGACGGCATAATTAGCCTAAAAGATGGAATATGCAGCATAAATACTGAAAAATTGTGGGTTGATATACAGCAATTCAATGAACTGAATGAAAGGGCCGCAAAACTAATAGTTCAAGATAGAAAACAAGAGGCAGTGGATGTCCTAAAGGAATCCTCCAAGCTTTACCGCGGGGAATTGTTGGAGGGAGAATTCCTAGGACCCTTATTGATGATAGATAGGGAGGCTCTAGCAAAAAAGGATTATGATTCACTCGTCACTTTAGGGAAAGTTCTGCTATCAATGAACAGAAACGAGGAAGCTGCCGGAATTCTAACAGCGGCTTCAACTAAATCTTTTGCCGATGAAAATTCATTTCGTCTGCTAATGCTCGCCCACTATTCCATGGGCAATAAAGCTGCGGCACTAAAAACCTATAAAAGACTAGAGGAATATCTTGCTACTGAGCTCGATACTAGTCCCCATCAGAAAACTGAACAACTGCGAGGCTTGATTAAGGATGAGAAAGAACAACAAAAAATCACTGATATATTTAATGATTTGTTGAAAGCGGATAACCTTGAGGATTAGTATGGGGACACTGAAAAAATGGTAATCTCGATATGATTGAATAATAATCAACAGAAAATAGAAAGAAACTAGATTTTAATTGACGCGATATTAAACTATCGCGATTTTTGTTTAAATGGGGCTTTTGAAACCAATTTGGGATAAAGAAGAAAATTGTTGCTAATTTCAAAGAACTAATAGATATCTATGGCAAAAATATCACCTAACAAACCCCGCAGACTTATGCTATGTATACGCATTCGGAAGCTAATCCCTTTATCTATTCTATTTTAAAGGGAAAGGAGGTCAGTAATCCCCGATTCGATGATATGGGAGAAGCTTGGAGGAAATATTCATCGAATACAAATAAGTGGTTTCCGCTTTCCTTTATTCTTAATAGGAAAGAAGGATGAAGGGTTTTGCAATTGTTTCGAATATTGACATTCAGGAGTAGTAATTATCATCTAAAACAATTGTAGGAAGCACGTTGTAACACGGAAATAGGTCTATTGGGGATATTCTTTGATGTTTGTAGCTTGTGAATGGGAATTCAGGCTATACAAACCAAATTTCAAGAAAGGTTGTGCAAGATGACTGTTCTAAGTAGTAGAATGAAATTCGTGCTCATTAGCATAATTAGTTTTGCTATGCTGTTATTTCAGCCGCTGGTAGCTATGGCTAGCGAAGCAAACCTGGTTATACCGCAGTTGGCGCCAGGACAAAATAGTCTGCTTGTCGCTGGTATATTCGTTTGCATATTGGGCATGTTATTCGGTTTTTATCAGTTTTCCAAAGTTAAAAAACTGACTGCTCACCAGTCAATGTTGGATGTTGCTCAAACCATTTATGAGACATGTAAGACTTACCTGATACAACAGGGTAAATTTCTAGCAATACTATTCGCTTTTATAGGCTTATGTATTGCTTTTTATTTTGGCTACCTATCCAAAATGGGAATGAGTGCAGTTTTGTTTATCCTGATGTGGACGGTTATCGGGATATTAGGGTCTTATTGTGTGGCGTGGTACGGCATCCGCATGAACACGCTGGCTAATAGTAGAGCGGCCTTCACCTCTTTAGAGAGAAAGCCCCTTAAGCTGTTAAATATTGCGCTAGATGCGGGAATGAGTATCGGCGTGCTTTTGGTCTGCGTCGAATTAATTATGATGCTGATAATACTGTTATATGTACCGAGGGAATTAGCTGGGGCTAGCTTCATCGGTTTTGCTATCGGTGAATCTCTGGGTGCAAGTGCCCTGCGTATCGCTGGGGGCATATTCACTAAAATTGCTGATATAGGTGCCGACCTTATGAAGATTGTTTTCGGAATTAAGGAAGATGACCCGCGTAATCCGGGGGTTATTGCTGACTGCACCGGAGATAATGCGGGTGATAGCGTAGGTCCGACAGCAGACGGATTTGAAACCTATGGAGTTACCGGTGTTGCGATGGTAACGTTTATCGTTCTAGCCGTCGCCCCCGCTTTGCAGACAACCCTATTGACCTGGATATTTGCTATAAGGGTATTGATGGTTATCAGTTCGGTTGTATCCTTCTATATTAATAGGGCCTATAGCGAATCTAAATTTGGTAACAAAGATGACTTCGATTTTGAAGCTCCTTTAACCAGTCTAGTTTGGATTACATCTATAGTATCTATAGCCATTACTTTTGCCGCCACCTACTATCTAGTAGGACCGGGTGCAAGTGTGACAACCGCGTTAACACCGCTTTGGGCAACCTTGGCTATAATCTTGAGTTTCGGCACCTTGGCAGCCGCATTAATCCCTGAGGCAGTAAAGGTGTTCACCAGCCCTAACTCCAAACACGTTGCCGAAACGGTAAAAGCCTCTAGAGAAGGCGGTGCTTCGCTTAACATCTTGTCCGGTTTAGTGGCTGGAAACTTCAGCGCCTTTTGGATTGGTATGATTTTTGTGGCCATTATGTTCGGCGGTTACTGGGCTAGCTTGCCTTTGACAGTAGACATTATGGAGTATCACTCTATTTTCGCCTTCGGCTTGATAGCATTCGGTATGCTGGGCATGGGGCCGGTAACTATTGCTGTTGATAGCTACGGACCGGTAACGGATAACGCTCAGTCGATATACGAGCTTTCGATGATCGAGGAAGTAGAGAATATCGATAAGGAAATCGAAAGAGACTTCGGTTTTAAACCGGACTTTGACAAAGGGAAATACTATCTTGAAGCGAATGACGGTGCGGGCAATACCTTTAAAGCGACTGCCAAACCGGTGCTTATCGGAACAGCGGTTGTAGGGGCTACAGCTATGATCTTCTCCCTGATACTAGTCATCGAGAATGTCTTGGAAGTAGATCCGGCCAGCATTCTAACTATGCTTAATCCTTATACTTTACTGGGCTTGTTGTGTGGTGGTGCTGTGATATACTGGTTTACCGGCGCCTCAACCCAGGCGGTTACTACCGGTGCTTATCGGGCTGTAGAGTATATCAAGAACAACATTAATTTGGACGAAGGATTGAATGTAAAAGCAAATACAGAAAAGTCCAAGGAAGTTGTAAAGATATGTACGCAATATGCACAAACAGGGATGTTTAACATTTTTATAGCCTTGTTTGCCTTCGCAATGGCTTTCGCATGTTTGGCAGCACCCTCGGGTGGAAATAACGAGCGGGTAGCATTCTTCGTGGCTTACCTTATCTCTATAGCCGTTTTCGGATTATTCCAGGCGGTTTTCATGGCCAATGCGGGCGGATGCTGGGACAACGCCAAAAAAGTTGTAGAAGTGGACTTGGCGGAAAAAGGCACCCTATTGCATGAAGCAACTATAGTCGGCGATACAGTTGGTGACCCCTTTAAAGATACTTCATCGGTAGCATTAAATCCGATTATAAAGTTCACCACCTTGTTTGGACTATTAGCTATGGAAATAGCGATTTCAGAGGCATTCCGCGAAATTGCTCCGGTTGTAGGTGGTATATTCTTGTTAATCTCCCTGTATTTCGTATGGCGCACCTTCTATGGTATGCGGATACCGGTTGGTGACGACTAAGGTTTAATAAGGTTTACCGATATTCCGCTAAATGCGGAATATCGGAATAGATTAAACCTATTGAAGGTACAGGAAGAATGCTTCGCAGTTAATAAAATCCTTTATTAAGGGAGATGATATCAATATGAACATTATCCTTTTAGGTCCCCCGGGAGCAGGTAAAGGAACGCAGGCTGAACTATTGGTTGACCACTACAAAATACCGCATATATCTACCGGAGATATGTTCCGGGCGGCTATTAAGCAGGGAACAGAATTGGGGCTGAAGGCCAAAGAAATCATGGATAGCGGCAAATTAGTACCCGACGCACTTACTATCGAGATTGTGAAGGATCGCTTAGCAGAAAATGATTGTGAAGCAGGGTTTTTATTGGATGGTTTTCCCCGGACTATTCCCCAGGCAGAGGCATTGACGGGGATTATGGAAGGCTTAAACCGCAAACTCGATGCGGTGATAAATATTGAAGTTCCTTCCGATGTAATAATGCCGCGCATGACCGGGCGACGGGTATGCCGCAAGTGTGGAGCGACTTACCACCTAATTTTTAATAAACCGAAAAGCCCTATGAAGTGTGATGTATGCGATGGTGAATTATACCAGCGAAGTGATGATAGTGAGGAGACGGTGGCCAATCGTTTACAAGTATATCTTCAACAGACTGAACCACTAGTCTCGTATTACTACCACCGCGGTTTATTGAAAACCATAAACGGGAATCAAATACAATCACTGGTCTTTAATGATATATGTCATCGGATGGAGGGTTGTGAGCCGAAAAATGGCGGCCGAAAACAATAAAGGATTGGGGTTTTTTTTGTACATAATTAGCGGCAAAATCGCTTTTTATTTGGGACCTGCACTCGGTGACCTAAAATTAATTTAAAATTTTGTGTAATAAAAGATGAAACTGAGGTATAACTAGGAAGTTTATAACCCTATAACTAATTATCTGAATATATACTAATATCAGAGCAAGGAAAAACGTTTTTTAGTTTTAAGTCCAACAAATAAATATGGGATAACTGAAATAAAGAGTTGTAGAAGCCAACCTTCCAACCTTTATTACAATTAGCTAATAATCACTCTCTCCTCCTATTCACTATCCCCTGAGTGTCCCCTATGGGTAAAGCAGGCAATGACCGCTTACTCATGGGGGTTTTTTTTGTTCAACTTACTACCTAAATACCTAAATAAAATCTGCACTTCTGAATCTTCAAAATATTTTCACAAATATCAAAAAATTAGATAAAACTAAGGCATAACTAGGCTGCTTATAACCTTATAACTAATTGCCTGATTGTATTCTTCAAATTAGTAAATAATCTTTTTCAGTATTAATTTGGGTCAAGAGAATAAGGAAGGGGGGACTATATAGATTGGGTGCGGATGATTCCTAACCGCGGAGTGTATGGAGTCATATAAACCGGAGTATTTATTTCTTTAGCGTTGCAAAAACTTAGGTAAACTGTAAACCCTGCGGTTAAAGGTTCCGGGTTAAAAACCTAAATTTTAAAAAGGAGCGGAAACAAATGGGTGTAAAAGGTAAGCCGGTAAGATTCTTCACCGACGATTTGAACTTCATGTCCCGTGAGGAATTGCAAGAGTACAGGGAAGAGTTGCTTCGTGAAAACATCAAGTATATGTATGATAATTCTCCCGAGTATTATCAGTTAAGATTTAAAGAGTGCGGGGCGAAACCTGAGGACATCAGAACTTTTGAGGACCTTCGTAAGTTACCTATCTTTATGGATAAGGATAGAGAGCGTATAAGCATGGAGTCTAGCCTGGAAAAATACGGCCATCCGTTTGGATTGCATGTCTGTGCAGATCCTGCCGACATCATTCAAACCGGAGGGACCTCTGGTACAACCGGACATCCGACCTACCCGTATTCATCGACAGCTGGGGATGTTGATTTTATGGACAGAGCATTCGGTTTTATGCACCACCTCTGGGGTGTCGGCAGGGGAGACCGGGCCTGGTTTGTTTTCCCGCTGGGCGTATACGCAACTACCGCTTTATTAGGCGGTATTCGCAATGCCGGTATCCTGCAGTTACCGATCGACATTCGCTTGGGTACACAGATATCCATGGACCTGGCGAAATGGACCAAGCCAACCTTTATTTGGACCGGGCCAACCATCCTATTGCATTATCTGGATGTATTTAAGGAAAAGGGTATCGATCCGCGTAGCTTTAATTTCAAAATAATTGCCACTACCGGGGAGAAAGGTATAGATGATCCGGCTATAAAAGAACGGATTGAAGATGGCTTTGGTTGCCGGTGGTATGACTTCTGGGCTCCCTCTTATACCAATCCTTGCATTTCTTGCGATTCGGATGAATTCTATGGCTTGCATAACTTCACTCCTACCTGGGATGTGGGATTTGAAGACTTGGTTGATCCTGAAACCAAGGAGCCTATAGAGCTCAAAGACGGTGCTGTAGGGGAAATAGTAGCGACACATTTAAAGAAAAAAGGCTCCCCCTATCTGAAATACGCGACCGGAGATATCGCGGAAGTGTATTGTGATACCCCGTGTCCGGGATGTGGATTTGTCGGTGTACGCGGTAAAATTATTGGCCGTTCCGACGATATGTTGACAGTAAAAGGTGTTAATGTTTTCGGTGCTACGCTTCTGGAAACTGTGCGCAAGGAAATGGGAGATCAGTTGACAGGGCATATGCGCATAATTAAGGAATCGCCGAGTCCAAAAGTGGTTGAATTGAAACTATGGGTCGAATACGCGGCTGGGCAGGAACACCGTCTCGATGAAATGGCAGCTGAGATAAGGGCGCTGTGCAAGAATAATCATCGTTGCTCGCCATCAGTCGAATGGGCAGAGCCCGGTGTAATCCCCCGTTTTGATAGAAAGACACCGATAATGGAGAAACGGTATTAATTGCAACCGGAAGGATAAGGAGAATCAATTATGAGCTATATCACACTGGAGGTAAAAGATAATATAGGTATCGTTACCTTAAACCATCCCCCGATTAACGCCTTGACCATCGATATATATAACGATATCAAGGCTGCATTCAGAAGTATAAATTATCGGGATGATGTTAGGGTGGCAATCCTGCGTGCGGAAGGGAAGCACTTCGCTGCAGGAAATGATCTGGAAGTGGTCAAAAACCTGACCCAATCCCTGATGGATGAATATACCGATGGGATTAAAAATGCAGCCGGGGCAGTAGCTGATTGCAGAGTGCCGGTTATAGCTGCAATTAACGGTGCGGCACTCGGTGCGGGTTTAGCAATAGTATCCTGCTGTGATATTATAATAGCTTCTGAAAAAGCCTCATTCGGTATCCCCGAGGTTAAGATAGGCATAATCGGAGCGGCCGGATTTCTCAAACTTTTAGTACCGAAGAATGTCGTGAACTATATGGCATTAACTGGTGATGCTTTAACGGCTGAGGCTATGATGAAATACGGTGCTGTTCACCAAGTAGTACCGCACGAGCAGTTAATGGACGCTAGTTTGGAGATGGCCAAAAAGCTCTTAGGGAATTCACCGCTAATTCAGGAGTATTGGAAGAAAGCATTACGGATAAATGCCGATGCTAGACTAATCGAACAATATGATGTTGAAATGGTGTTTTCCGGTGATGCTACGAAGAGCGAGGATTTCCATGAAGCAGTCACGGCTTTCCTTGAACGCCGTAAGCCGGAATATAAATGGAAATAGTGTAACAACGACGAGGTAGGTGTGCCGGGAAATAGCAAATGATTAGGAATTTAATTATGGCAAAATACGCAGAAATGAAAGGGAGGTCCTGATGGAAAAATACTTCGCTTCATTGGTTGAAAGAAATGCCCGGGAAACACCAGATAAATTAGCTATAATCGACGCAGATGATTCGAGTAAAACTTGGAAAGAGTTCAGTGAGGATGTAACCCGAGTTTAAAATTCCTTATTAGCGTTAGGATTAAAAAAAGGTGATAAAATAGCCACTATTATGTATCAAAGCATTGGTTATTACACCATTTTTATGGCGGCGGCTACCATTGGTTTAGTAGTAGTCGGTTTGGATCATAGGTTTACGATTCAAGAAGCAGCGGGACTATGTAAAAGAACATCACCAAAGCTTATAATAGCGAAGAATTATGCAGTGGCAGAATTACTAGAAGAAGTAGATATCCCGCATGTTTATGCGTACCAGGACGAAATTGACCACCCAAAGGCTCTTCCCTATGAAAAGCTATTAGAAGGTAGCTTGGAACCTATTCCTGACGAATTGCACCCTTCGTATAAGGACCCTCTAATAATTATATTCACGAGTGGTACTACCGGTCAGCCCAAGGGTGGTCTTATAACTCATGAAAATACTTGGGAAATAAGTAAGAATTCTTGTGAGAGTTGGGAATTCACTTCTGATGATAGGGTAATGTGCTATTTGCCGGTTAGTCACGTCGGCGGGACACATGACCAGGTTACTATGGCGGTATATAGTGGAGCCGCAGGTGTTTGCATGCCTAAATTTGACCCCAATCAACTAATGGAGATTATGCAAAAACACCAGGTATCATATATAGTTACGGTTCCGACCATTTTCCGCTTACTGTTATTAAATGTTGATTTTAGCAAATACGACACAACCGCTATGCGTTGTCTAGTTCTTTCGGGAGAAGCTGTAAGTGAAGGATTAGTCAACTCTGTAAACAAGTATTTCCCCAATGCTAGAGTTGCCTCTAGCTGGGGCATGACCGAAACCGCAGGTTTCTTTACCTTGACCTTGCTCGGGGATTCTATGCAGGTAATAGCTGCGACAGAAGGTGCCCCGAGAGGCATTAATAAAATGAGACCCTTAAAAGAAGATGGTAATTGGGCTGAGATAGGTGAGATTGGTGAGCTGTGCATAACCGGGCCGCAGGTAATACCGGGTTATATGGATGAAAAAGATAACGTTGGCACATTCTTCGAAAGGGACGGTATTACCTGGATGAAGACAGGTGACCTCGGACGCATGGACGAAAACGATTATATGTATTTCGTGGGCCGCAGCAAGGAAATGTATATATCCGGAGGGTATAATGTATATCCACCGGAAATCGAGGCCTTCCTGGCTAATCATCCCGCGGTTAATGCTGCTGCTGTTATCGGTGTGCCTGATGAAGTATGGGGTGAAAAAGGTTATGCATTCGTAGTTCCTGAGGAGGGGTCCGGATTAGTCGAGGAAACACTTGTGCAGTATTGCAAGGATGGATTAGCCGGTTATAAAAGACCAAGCCGGTTCTTCATTAGCAAGGACCTTCCCAAGACAGGCGTAGGCAAAATCGAGAAAAAGACAATTAAGAACAACATGGATAAATACACTAACGTTTAACCTCACTTAGATATCAGAGGGGGAAACCGCGGCTGGATGACCATACCCGTGGTTCCCGCCTGATATCCTAAATAGCTGGTAGAAAATGCAGACGGAATCGCAGAAAACCATACTGATTAGTAGTTCTTGTAAAAGACGAAGTATAAAAAGCAATACACTGGCATAACGGGAGAGAATCACTTCTAAAAATCTAATCCTGCATAAGGCAGATTAACCTGCGGCGGAGGTGATTTTGGGAAAGTAGGGCAAACCGTACTAAGCGTACTACTAGTTCTTACTAAAATAATTTGAGGAGGGTGTTCATATGTCAGGATCAGAAAAGGGTTGGGCAAATCCGGGACCGGCAGGTCTGGTAGCATTAGCAGTAGCAGCTGTTATATTTTGGGCAACACTAACGGGAAGAATTGATGGTAGTTCAGTATTATATGCCGCCTGTTGGTTAATGGGGGGGTTTGTAATACAGTTTACAGTAGCGATTATCGAGCTCAAAGAGGGTTCTTTAACCGGTGGTAATACTTTTCTATACTTCGCCGGACTATTCATGTTAAGTGGTGCGCTGACTGACCTTGTCGCATTTTGGGGCAAAATGAGCGGCGTGGCCATGCAAAGCACCGTAAATGGTTATGCCTGGCTGGTTTTAACTGTGGCGCTCATGAGTTGGGCACCGGCTTTTATGAAAACAACTCCGGCAGTATTTAGTGGTACTGTTTTGGACCTGATCATAATGGCATGGTGTGTAACCTTTATTAAATTGGGTATTGCGCCGGCGATATTCCCCACAATCGCGGCCTATACCGCATTATTAGGTGCAATTGGTGCTCTGTGGTGTGCAGCCGCATTTATCATGAATCCCAGCTTTGGCCGGGAAGTAGTGCCGCTGGGCAAGCCATTACTGAAATAATATCATAAGCTGATACCAAAAATTGGGCTTGGGGGAAATAATAGCGATTGTAGTAATTTATCTAGCAATAGTATAACAATAGATATGGCAGTTTAAATAACAATAGGATTCACAATAGATATAGCAATAGATGCAGCAACGCAACTAGCAACGGGGGCTTTGCCCCCAACCCCCAACCCAATATTATTTTAGCTTACGATGTAGTGCCGGAATCCGCCGCCCTGGGCGATACCTTCCAACCCACCACTACTAACCCTCATACGAAGCTGTTCTGGGACCCCCAGTCATTCCGAATTCCTTTATCATAACTATAAACAATTACTTAAGATTGCCGCATCGCTGCGCTTCTTGCAATGGCGGGAAGGTTGCCCAGGTTATGGGATGTTTGTGCAATCCTTTGCAATAAAAAAGGATTATTGGGACCCAAATCAGTTAATAGTATTAAAAAATTCTCTCATCTTGG
Source organism: uncultured Syntrophomonas sp. (assembly GCA_964422685.1). GTDB lineage: Bacteria > Bacillota > Syntrophomonadia > Syntrophomonadales > Syntrophomonadaceae > Syntrophomonas. The sequence continues at coordinate 16,854 of CAYRCG010000013.1, forward strand.
CTATAATCTATATGATGCTATCCGTAAAGCAATATAAAGTGCCCAATACGGGTAATTATAATGCTTGAAAGGTTCTGGCTAAAATCAGGCAAAAATAGGCTTTATCATATTTGGAGCCGGACATAGTTCTTTACTAATGGCATAAAATAAGATGGATAGTATCATTAATGTTAAAAGGAGACTTTATGTACTCGAGATTATTTAGTTTCATACCCCCATCTAGATGTAAGGTTAATGAGCCTATGAAGGAACACTGTACCTTTAAGGTCGGCGGACCGGCAGATTTGATGATATTACCGCAAAACGCAGAGGAGATTCAGGAAATTATACGTCAGTGTAAGCAGGAGAGAATACCCTATTTATTCCTGGGGTTGGGAAGCAATATACTAGTCAGAGATAAGGGAATAAGAGGTATAGTTATAAAAGTCGGAGATTATTTCAAAAATATCACTATCGATAATGATACCATCTGTGCTGAGGCCGGGGCCAGATTGGCAGATATTTCCCGAATAGCGGCTGAACATAGCCTTAGCGGCTTGGAATTTGCCGAGGGTATACCGGGGAGTTTGGGAGGAGCGGTGGTGATGAATGCCGGGGCCTACGGCGGAGAAATGAAGGATATACTAGTGGGGGTCCAGGCGATTATGGCTGACGGAACGCTATCATTCCTCGAGCCGGAGGAAATGAAGCTTGATTACCGCAGCAGTATTTTCCAGGAAGGGGAACTGCTAGTTCTCTCGGCACTTTTGCAACTGCATAAGGGGGTAGCGGAAGATATACAGAAAAGGATGCAGGAGTATGCCGGGCGCCGGCAGGAAAAACAGCCGTTGGAGTACCCTAGCGCAGGGAGCACATTTCGCCGACCCCCAGGGTATTACGTTGGACCAATGATAGAGGAAATGGGGCTCAAGGGCTATAGAATTGGCGGTGCCGAGATTTCCCGCAAACACGCCGGTTTTATTGTTAACAGCGGTAATGCCAGTGCAAGTGATATATTAGAGCTAATTGACTTTGTAAAAAACATGGCCAAAGAACACTATGGAGTTGAATTAGAAACTGAAATCAAGATAGTGGGGGAGGAATAGCCCCGAAAATAGATAACGGAGATATAAATGAAACTTTTACTTACCACCCTTAATGCAAAATATATTCATTCATGTTTGGCCCTGGCCTATCTCCGGTCGGTTGTGGCCGATTATGATGATTGGGAGACAAAAATACGCGAGTTTACCATAAACGAAAACAGTGAGTATATTACAGCGGAAATATACCGCGAGCAGCCGGATGTGCTCGCTTTTTCTGTTTATATATGGAATGTTTCGGCTACATTGGAAATATGCCGAGAATACAAGAAGGTTGCCCCGAGGTGCTTTATTATTCTGGGCGGACCGGAAGTTAGTTATGATGCTTTAAATATCCTAGAAGAAAATGATTGCATCGATTGTATAATACGCGGGGAAGGAGAGGAAAGCCTAGTAGAGGTATTGCAAAGCATTGCTGAAACTAGGTCCAAGGTAGCAATAAAGGGGATAAGCTATCGCGAGGGGCTGTCCATTATCGATAATCCTGCTAGGGAACTCATTACGGATTTATCAACTATCCCTTTCCCTTATAAAGAGCTAGACTCATATAACAATCGTATTCTATACTACGAAACCTCCCGAGGTTGCCCTTATAATTGCAGTTATTGCCTGTCATCGACCATCAAAGGGGTACGTTTTTTTCCGATGGAAAAGGTGAAAAATGACTTAGCCGGGCTAATCGATGCCGGGGTAAGGGAGGTTAAGTTTGTTGACCGAACTTTTAATGCCGATGAAACTAGGGCGCGGGAAATTATGGATTTTATTATTCAACGGAGGGGAAACACGCGCTTTCATTGTGAGATAGGTGCAGACCATTTATCACCGGAATTCATTTCTTATCTAGGCACCATCCCTCAGGATATATTTAAATTTGAAATAGGCGTTCAATCGACTCGTCCGGAAACCCTAAAAGCGGTAAGAAGGAAAAGCAATTGGCAACGCTTGAAGTCTAATATCGAGAAGTTGCAATCTGCCGGTAATATTCACCTGCACCTTGACCTTATTGCCGGACTCCCATATGAAAGCTTTGCAGACTTTGCCCACTCTTTCAATGATGTATTTTCCTTGCGCCCGGATGTAATACAGTTAGGGTTTTTGAAACTTCTAAAAGGCTCGGAAATACGGGCAAATGCTGAAGAACACGGTTACATTTTTCAGGATAAGCCCCCTTATCAACTTTTAGCCAACCACTATATCAAATACCGCGAGATTATACATTTAAAGCAAATGGAAAACTTATTGGACCGTTACTACAATTCGGGGAAAATGCGGTTTACGCTGGATTATATTGTGCGGCAACTTTATCAGGATGATGCTTTTAGCTTTCTATCTGATTTTGCTTCTTGGTGGCAGGAAATGGGATTGTTTGCTTGTTCCCATCGGCTTGAAGCAGAGTATAATTTTTTGCAGGATTTTATCGGGGAGAATTTTGCTAAATCCCGGGGGATAGTAAACGAATTTATAAAATATGATTTTCTTTGGAAACAGCAATTAAGCAATCTGCCTTCCCGATTGGTTAGCCATAATCCGGATAATACCAGCCAAATATTATATTCGCTGATAAAAGATACGAACTTTGTTGATTCCAGGCTCCCATTACATGCTGCCGGCAAGAGCCAACGGGAATTACGCAGGGTCCTACACTTGGAGTTTTTCAAAATTGATCTAGCTACAGGTATAGAGTGTCAACGGCCGATAGCTTACCTTTTTTTCTATAATCCTCGGCAGAAAAAAGCAGAAGGGTTGATAAAGGTACCTGACGCATTTATCAACCCTATTTAGGGATAAATAATAGCTATATGACTTTACAGGAATTTTTTATTCTTTGGATAGTAATGGGTATGCAGAAGTTCATGGGACTTGTGCCCTAAGGGCTCATGCAGGAACTCTTCATATAGGGTTTTAACTTCCGGATTGTCATGTGATTTTCTCAACTCTAATCCTTCATCTTCCTCATAAATGGCCACTATCCTCTCTACCCGTTTGACATTAGCTTTAGTGATAGGCTGGCCGCCACCGCCTGCACAACCACCTGGGCAAGCCATGATTTCGATAAAGTGGTAGGGTGATTCGCCGGCCCGAACTTGGTCCATCAATTTACGGGCATTGGCTAGACCATGAGCGATAGCTACTTTAACGACGGTGCCGTCTAGATCGACTGCTGTTTCTTTGATACCGGTTATACCGCGTGTGTCAACAAAGTTGACGTCTTCCAGGGATTTACCGGTCACTACTTCGTAAACAGTACGGAGGGCCGCTTCCATAACCCCTCCAGAGGCACCAAAGATAACGGCAGCGCCGGTATATTGACCCATCCAGGAGTCGAAATCTGAGGGCGGTAGTTTGCTGAAATCCAAGCCGTTCATGCGGAAAAGCCGACCTATTTCACGAGTAGTAAGCACCAAATCGACATCCCGATAACCGCTGTCATTCATTTCCGGCCGGGATGCTTCGTATTTCTTAGCTACGCAGGGCATAATAGAAACCGAGTAAATCTTAGCGGGGTCAATACCCATCTTTTCCGCCCAGTAGGTCTTGACCAGGGCTCCGAACATTTGCTGCGGGGATTTACAGGTGGATAGGTTATCTAGTAGATCAGGATAGAAGGTTTCACAGAAGTTAATCCAGCCGGGGCTGCAGGAAGTGAACATGGGCAAAGTGCCGCCTTCTCCTAAGCGTTTAAGTAATTCGTTGCCTTCTTCCATAATGGTAAGGTCGGCGCTAAAGTTTGTGTGCAACACATTATCAAAACCGATCTGACGCAGACCCTGCACAAAGGTCCCCATAGACATTTCACCGGTATACATGCCCATTTCCTCGGCAATAGCCACCCTTACCGCAGGCGCAATCTGGGTTACCACCACTTTATCAGGGTCGGCTACTGCTGCCAGGAATTCATCAATCTGTTCTACTTCCCCGATAGCACCGACCGGGCAGGCATGGATACATTGACCGCACATCACACAAGGACTATCCATCAAATCCTTGCCTAAGGTGGGGACCACCATGGAATTGACTCCGCGTCCTTCGACACCCAGGGCGCTTACACTCTGCACGACAGTACAGACTTCGACGCAACGACGACATAGTATACATTTATCTTGGTCCCGGAATAGGGCAGGAGTGGAGAAATCTTTGGCATATCCGCGCACCTTGTATTCAAAGGGATTATCTCTGATACAATATTCCTGAGCCAAATCCTGCAGTTCACAATTACCGTTTCTTATGCAGTTTAGGCAATCTTGCGGATGGTTGGACAAAATCAGTTCCAAAATTGTTTTCCTAGCATCTAAAACCTTTGGCGTTCTAGTCTTTACGACCATTCCCTCAAAAACGGGCATAGCACAGGCTGCTTGCAGCAACCGGTTTCCTTCTACTTCACATACACATACTCTGCAGTTGGCCTTTACCGACTGATCAGGATGAAAGCACAGGGTGGGTATTTTAATACCGACTTGACTTGCGGCCTGCAGGATGGTAGAGCCCTCAGGAACGGAAGTTTTAATTCCGTCTATTGTCAGGTTAACCATTCGTATTTCCTCCTTTGCTCATTCCTACAAAAATTTTGCATCGTAGTCGGCTTTGAAGTGCTTGATAGTGGTCAATACCGGCGCAGGAGCTGCCTGACCTAGGCCGCATAGACAAGAATAGGACATCACCGTACCTAACTTTTCCAGTAGGGCAATATCCTTACTTGAACCCCGTCCCTCGTTAATCTTGGCCATAAGTTCCGCCGCCCTAGCGGTACCTTCCCGGCAGGGGGCACATTTTCCGCAGGATTCATGTTCAAAAAAGCCGGCTATTCTGGCGGCCACATCGACAATATCCCTGCTTTCATCGATAACGAAGGTAGCCCCGGAGCCTAGGGTTGCCCCTATAGCGCTCATAGAATCGAAAGCTACTGGTGTGTCGAGGAGTGATTCAGGTATGAAAGCACCTGAGGTTCCGCCGATTTGCACGGCTTTGAATTTTTTACCACCGGGGATACCCCCGCCAAATTGGAAGACTATCTCTCTGATAGTGGTGTTTGTAGGAACTTCAAAAAAGGTACGATTGTTGATATCACCAGTTAGGGTAAAGACTTTTGTGCCCGGATAGGCAGGGTTTCCTATGCCAGCGTACCAAGCGGCACCTTTTTCTATTATGACCGGAATATTAGCGAAGGTTTCGACATTATTAACGATTGTTGGCTTGGACCATAGTCCCTCGGTAGGAGGATAAGGGGGTTTAAAGCGGGGTTCGCCGCGTTTGCCTTCAATGGATTCGATGAGGGCAGTTTCTTCACCGCAAACATAGGCTCCGGCTCCACTTCTAACATCTATAGCGAAATCTTTTAGCAAACCCTTTTCTTTAGCTTGTTCGATCGCCGTGTTCAGAGTCCCTACCAGGAAAGGGTATTCTCCCCTTAAATATATATAGCCTTGGGTAGCTCCTATGGCCTGGGCGCAAATCGCCATTCCCTCTATTAAAGTATGCGGATCATTTTCCATGATAAGGCGGTCCTTGTAAGTACCGGGTTCACCTTCATCGGCATTACATATAACATACTTCTGGTCAGCGTGGGCTCCGGCGGCAAAAGACCATTTCATTCCACAATTAAAACCGGCACCGCCGCGGCCTCTCAGGTTAGATTTCTTAACTTCGGCTATAAGCTCTGCGGTATCCATAAGACGGGCTTTTTCCAAGGATTTATAACCGCCTACAGCTAAATAATCATCAATTTTCAAGGGATCAATTTTACCATAATTCCGCAACACTATACGCATTTCCTCGGCCATTCGTATGCCTCCTTTCTATATTCCTATAAGTCCGATGAAACATAATAGGCTGCTTTATCTATATCCTTCTATGATGGCCGGAATCTGCGCCGGGCTAATGTCCAAGTATGGCTTGCCGTTAATAGTAATAACCGGCGTTGCCTGGCATTGTCCAACGCATTCGGTGAATTCAAGAGCAAATTTACCATCGGCCGTACTTTCTCCCATTTTGATACCCAGTTCTCTTTCTAAAGCCGCTACAACTTCGGCTGCCCCGGCTACATGGCAAGGGGCACTTTCGCATATTCTAATGACATTTTTCCCGCGGGTGTCGACCGAAAACATCGAATAAAATGTAGCGACTCCATAAGCTTCAGCAGTTGAAAGTTTGAATACCCTTGCAGCTTCTCCGATAGCTTCTTCCGGCAGGTAACTGAATTCCTTTAATAATGCATGATAAGCCTCGATAATTCCGCCTGCTTTCCCTTCAAACTGGGCAATTATACTTTTATAGTCCACCATCCCATACCTCCTTTCCCAAATAATTTGTTAGTAGTAACTGCTGAAAAGCTACTAATTAACACTTATTCTAAAGTTAATATAAAAGTGGATAAATTGAAAGTTCTAAATTTCTCAAATAGGGTTAGTATTTTGAAATTTATTATTTAATGGTCCGGTTTATTCCTAATTCGTTAGTTTTCTATAAATCATGCTACACCTAGGGCATTTAGATCAGGGGTTGTTTGTTTTGGTTTTAATCTGTATCGAGATGGGAAATTAAAAGGCAAGCACGATGCTTGCCTTCACGGTAATAATAAAT
>CAYRCG010000014.1:0-22554 GCA_964422685.1 uncultured Syntrophomonas sp.
GTATGCTTAAATACAGCCTTTTGGATGATGATTAATTAAAAATATGTTAGGAGGTGATGCTGAATTATGGCTAAAAGGCGCTCGTCTAATCCTGATAATCTACCAACAATTACTGATTCTGAAAAGCTGGGATCACCAAGCACTTTGTTTAGCTTACTAGGACCTGGTAAAATAACGAACACACATATTGAACATGATGGTACAAAAGTAATGCGCATATTAGGGCAGGACGAAAACGATATCAAATATATTAAGGCAATATCCGTACCAAGAATTAATACTCAAGGTTCAGATAGGAAAGTTGCTTTGGATAGGATGGAAAAGGAGGGCTTTTCCAGGAGGGAAATGGCGGAAATGTTTGGCATCTCAGAATCACGAGTATCTCAGATTATGAATGAACGCAGGAAATAGGTGAATTAGGGGAGGAAGGAGGTATTGGCAAAGGCTAGTAGTCACAGATATCATAATGGCGAACGTTTCATCGGAGGGACGGCAGCTTTTTTGCACCAAATCAAGCAAGATGGTGGCTTAATGCCACACTACGATAACGAAATGACCGGGTCTGCTGAAACATCCAGGATTGCATTATCCAATCTGCCTGGAATGCCATTGTAAATGCTGCCGTACTGAGGTTAGACCCATTATGCTGACGGCTCTGGCGGCTATACTGGGATGATCCCGTTAACGTGACATGGGGACGGTCCTTTTGTCACCCTTTGTTTTCGGCCTCATTCTGCTCATTTGAAAACTGTATAAATTCCTGGATTGCTTCGTTCAGGCTCCCACCAATCATAATCTATAATGAATCTCACCTCTGCAATGCATTTTCCGGATTTGGTAACTGCTTCATTTGTGCTGCCCAGGTTTTTCAACGATATTTGTTTTCACAGGATTGTTATAAACATACCTTTTACGACATCAAATACCGTTCAAGGCTCGTTTTTAAATGACCCTAGAATACATGTCATATCTGATTGTATTATTAAAAAATATGGCATAGCTAATGGCTATGCCTTTGTCAAAAGGACCGTCCCCATGACACACTATTTTTAATTGTTGATATCTCTTTTTGGCTGTCATGTAAATGAATGTGGTTATCCATCAAGCAATTGGCATAATTTTGTAGTAGCGTTTCAGTCTTTTTCTTTAATAAAATATCGAGAAATCGCTGATGGTCATCATCTTCCAAAAAGAACTTTTTCTGTTCGTTCCCGCGAAGCATTATGTGATAACAGCCTGATGCACTGTAAACCCGCCCAACTCTACCCTCCGGATAATCCCCTAACCTGTTTTGCAAAGTATACTATCAGGAAAACTGGGTGTCAAAAGGACCGTCCCCATGACACACTTTCCCCATGACACACTTTCCCGAAACATGGGGTATCTGATAAAATAGTTTTATAAATGGGGGGATAAGGATGCAAGACAAGATCGATCATATTAAGGCCGGGATGCTGGGGGCCGGATATATTTGCGATGATCGCACCGCCACTGTGCTTTATCTGGCGGAGGCTTTACACAAGCCCATACTTGTTGAGGGATTGGCGGGGGTGGGGAAAACCGGGGTGGCCCAAGCATTCGGTTTAATGAAGAATTCTCCCCTGATCCGCTTGCAGTGTTATGAAGGCATAGACGAATCCAAAGCACTTTATGAATGGAACTACAAAAGGCAATTGCTCCATATTCAAGCTATAGGCAACCGGGATATGAACCCGGAAGATGTGGAACAGGACATCTTTTCAGAACAATATCTTTTGCGCAGGCCGCTTCTGCAGGCTATTAGCTCCGATGTTCCGGCCGTGCTGCTAATAGATGAGATTGATAAGGTGGATTTCGAATTCGAGGCTATGTTGCTGGAGCTGCTGTCTGAATTCCAGATGTCAATCCCTGAACTAGGCACTGTAAAAGCTATACACACCCCATATGTGTTTCTAACCTCCAATGCCACCCGCGAATTGTCTGAAGCATTAAAACGGCGCTGCCTTTATTTGCATCTTGGTTTTCCCACCCGAGCTTTGGAGGAACAGATACTAAAACTCAAAGTTCCGGGTTTGACCGACTATCTAGCCGAGAAAATTGCCACTGTAGCCCACCGCATCCGTCAGGTAGAAATGAAGAAGGTGCCCAGCATTGCGGAAACTATCGACTGGGCTATGGCCATAATCGAATTGGGCTTAGATGATTTGGATCAGTCCGCCGCTCTGCAAACCTTAAATGTATTGGCTAAGTACCGTGAAGACCTGGAGAAGCTGGAAGGCATGATTCATGCCCATCAGGATCTTAGCTTCCGAACGCGTCCCGTAGATAACCGCGCCTGGTAACAGGCGCCTTTCGGGGAAGGCTAAATATTAGGGGGTATACTATGAGTTTCCTGCATAATCTACAGGGCTTTTTTGCCGCTCTAAGGCGGGAAGGCATCCCGATCACCACTAGCCAGACCCGGGATTGCTGCCAGGCTTTGCTGCAGATCGATTGGCTTAACCCGGACTACTTTTACATAACCCTTTACAGCACCCTAATTAAGGACTATAGCTATGACACAGCCTTCAACACTGTCTATTACCTCTATTTTTCTTCCGGGCCGGGCATTTCGGGCGGAAGAAACTATGAACAAACAGTTCCTTTGCCTATATCTCATACTGCAAGCGCGGGTATGGCGCCCGGTGCTCTGCCTGTGCAGGGCATGGCTTCACTGCATGGCGGCGGTCTTTCCCAAGCTATGCGCAATCCCCTGGATGAAAATCTGAGTTTGGCCAACCTGGAGGACGTGCAGAAGATGGAGGCATTGTTTCCGCTCATTTCTCGCCGACTGGCTTCCAGGATGATAAAGAAGAATTATCGCGATGATAATTCCGCTGTCAACTATCGCAGCACTATGCGTAAAAGCATGAGTACCGGCGGGTTGCCCCTTAACATTGTGACCTCGAGGCGACGCCGGGAAAAACCGGTTATTGTTGCATTATGCGATGTTTCCGGATCGGTCATGACTTTCAGTTGCTTTACTTTAGCCATGCTGGCTTCCATGCAGCGCTTCATGCGCCAACTGCGCACCTTCGCCTTCATAGAGGAAGTAGACGAGATAAGCCCCTGGTTAACCGGCAGCGATCCATTGACGCTGCGGACGACGGTATTAAAAAAAGCCCGGGTCATATCCAACCGCGGCTATACCGACTACGGGAAAACATTTACTGAATTCGTGAAACGCTATAGCAGCACCCTAAACCATAAGACAACAGTGCTGATCTTCGGTGACGCCCGCAATAACTGGTTTGGCGACGGGATTCAGGCTTTGCAGCAAATTAAAACACTAGCTAAGAAGATATACTGGTTTAATCCCGAAGCGAAAAGCACTTGGGGGCAAGGCGACAGCCGTATGGAGGTCTACAGCAAATACTGTCAGGCTTCTTTCTCCTGTCCTACCTTGAATAAACTGCAAGAGGCCATCGGCGAGCTATAAAGCAAAAAACGGGGGCTGTTCCCTTGTGTTTGCATTGAAATAATGATAGGAAGACAAGAAGACAATGGGGACGTTTCACCTGCCTTTTTCTAACCTGTTTTGCAAAGTATACTCTCAGGAAAGCGGGGTGTCAAAAGGACCGTCCCCATGACACATGTCAAAAGGACCGTCCCCATGACACATGTACTCAATTTGTTGCCGTTTTACCGGCGGGTTTTCACACAGTCTGCCGTCCCCATGACACATCGATGACAGCCACACCAGCCATGCGAAAAGGAAGAATAATGTGGAAGAATAATAAGGAAGAATAATGATATGCAGCATATAGAGGTCGTTGCCGCCATCATCATCAACCGGTCCCGGATCCTGTGCATGCAGCGCGGAGAATCCCAATATGACTATATTGCCGGTAAATATGAATTCCCCGGGGGCAAAATTGAGGCTAAGGAATCAAAAGTACAGGCATTAAGGCGGGAAATACAAGAAGAGATGGGTATTTTGCTCCCCATAACAGCAGCAGACTTTTTCATGACTGTAAACCATAGCTATCCCAATTTTACTATTACCATGCACAGTTATATCTGTCACGTTAATAACCCCGATTTTACCCGCAAAGAACATATCGGACACCAATGGGTCCTTCCAGAAGAATTAGACTTATTAGACTGGGCGGCAGCAGACCTGCCCATCGTGAAAAAGCTAAAGGAGAGCAAAATATGTTAAAACCAGGCCTTTATGAACAAGTGATAAATAAAGAACTGGCAGCAAAGATAGACCAGACGGCAGCCCAAATCATATCAGTAGCCAAAATCGACCCAGCAGAAGCAGCCAAGGTCCTAGCCCAGTATTTAGCCATGCTCATCGAAAAAGGCTTAGACAGGGTTAAAGTAAAAGAAGAAGACATAGGGACTCAGATCGATCTGGCCAATAAGATTGTACAGACCATTATTGCCGAAACCCAGGAGCGTGACTTTGATGGAGCAACCATTGAAGAAAGTGCCCAGCAGCTTTTGGCAGTAGTTAACCAACAAAACACCATTTATGCAGTCGATGAAAAGACTGAAATCCCAAGGACCATGACCTCCATAGCCCAAAGCTCGTTATTCACAGGCGCCTCACATGAACCCAGTATGGATTCAGAACTAAAAAAGGAAATCGCATCTGCCGATCGTATCGATATGCTGGTGTCCTTTATCAAATGGAGTGGTTTACGCCTGATTATGGAGGAACTAAGCAGCTATGCCCAACGAGGCGGTCAGTTAAGGATTATCACCACATCATATATGGGCGCAACTGATCCCAAAGCAATCGAAGAACTGCAAAAACTCCCCAATACAACTATCCAAGTATCCTATGACACCAAACGCACCCGGCTCCATGCCAAAACCTATGTATTTTATAGAAACACCGGATTTACCACGGCCTATGTAGGGTCATCCAATCTATCCAATGCCGCCCTCACCAGCGGTTTGGAATGGAATATAAAAGTCACCGCCAGCGATTTGCCCGACACGATTCAAAAGATCCAAGCCACCTTTGACAGCTATTGGAACTCCCCTGAATTTGAAGAATACAGCCCAGATAAAAAGACTCGGTTGTTTCAGGCCTTACGAGCAGAACGTTACAGCGAGGGCCAGGATAAAAGCAGCTATTATTTTGATATAACACCATATCCCTATCAGCAAGAAATCTTGGATAAATTACAGGCAGAACGAAGGGTGAAAAACCGCTACAAAAATCTGATCGTTGCTGCCACCGGCACTGGCAAGACGGTGATTTCAGCCTTTGACTATAAATATTTTTGCCAGGATAATCCCGGCCAACCTAATCGCTTACTATTCATTGCCCACCGGGAAGAGATTTTAAAACAAAGCCTGGAATGTTTCCGGGGTGTTTTAAGAGACCAGAACTTCGGCGATTTATTTGTCGGCAATTACCGGCCAGTTAGTATCGAGCATTTATTTATTTCCGTGCAGACCTTTTACTCCCAGGGACTCCACACCAAAACCACAAAGGATTTCTATGATTATATTATTTTTGATGAAACACACCATATTGTAGCCGAATCTTATCAGATACCATTAACATATTATCAACCAAAGATTCTGTTAGGACTCACCGCCACCCCCGAACGGATGGACGGCAAAAGCATTTTAGACTATTTTGACAACCGCATCGCCGCCGAAATACGCCTGCCAGAAGCCATTGAACGCAAATTGCTGTGCCCTTTCCATTACTTCGGCATAACCGATACCGTGGATCTTAATGAATTGAAATGGACCAGGGGCGGATATGACAAAGCGGAACTCAGCCATATTTATACCCTGAACCGAGCCATAGCAGACAAACGCGCCGGGCATATCATTAGTTCATTAGACAAATATGTTACCGCAATAGATGATGTAAAAGGACTAGGGTTTTGCGTATCAGTAGAACACGCCCAGTATATGGCAGAAATCTTCAACGAAAAGGGCATCCCGGCAATCAGCCTGGTAGGGACTACCCTGGATAAAGAGCGCCATAGTGCCAAACAAAAACTAATCAGAGGAGAGATACGCTTCATCTTCGTAGTTGATATATATAACGAGGGAGTCGATATCCCTGAAATAAACACCGTTTTGTTCCTGCGGCCGACGGAAAGCCTGACCGTTTTCCTTCAACAATTAGGCCGCGGTTTACGCCTGACCGAAAATAAAGAATGCTTAACCGTATTAGACTTCATCGGACAAGCCCACAAAAGATACAATTTTGAAGATAAATTTGCCGCATTGCTGGCAATTACCAATAGAAGTGTAGAACGCGAGATAAAAGACGGATTCATATCATTACCCAAAGGATGCCATATACAACTGGAGAAAATAGCTGCCCAATACATAATGGCAAACATTCGCAGCTCCTTTAGTGTAAAAGCCGGCTTAATATCTCGGATAGCAAGTTTCACAGAAGACAGCGGTTTGCCCTTGAATCTGGCCAATTTTGCTGGATATCATCATCTGGATATACGCTTGATTTATAATAAATTCAGCTTTTCCAGGCTCAGTGTAGAGGCCCGGGTTAGACAAGACTTTACCGAAGAAATAGAAGAAACCATCACCAAAGCATTCTCCCGGATATGTTCCATTGATTCCAGACGCTGGCTCACCTTCTTATTAGAGCTATTCCCCCGCATTGAAGAAGTAGATATCGCCCAGCTAAATGCTGCTCAACTAAGGATGCTGCAAATGTTTCAATTTACCGTCTGGCAAAAACCCATTGAAGAATGCGGCTTTACCAGCTTAAAAGATGGACTAATACAGATTAAAAACAGCCCGGTGATGTACGGGGAATTGATGGAACTATTAAACCATAATCTGGAGCAAATCGACTTTATCGATGAGACGGTTGATCTAGGCTTTGACTCCCCCTTGGATCTGCATTGTAATTACAGCCGCGACCAGATCTTAGTAGCAATGGATTTTATGAAACCAGCCTCCGTACGGGAGGGGATAAAATACTTACCCGATAAGAAAATCGACCTCTTTTTCATAACCCTGAACAAATCGGAAAAGCATTATTCACCAACAACCATGTACAAGGATTATTCCATCAATGAATGGTTATTCCACTGGCAGAGTCAAAGTACAACCCCTGATACATCACCAACTGGCAGGCGCTACATAAATCATCGTCAAACTGGAAACCGCATATTGCTTTTTGTCAGGGAGTTCAAGAAAGACTTGGCAGGGACCGCCCCCTATACATTCCTAGGCATGGCCGATTATGTTACACATGAAGGCTCCAAACCCATGAGTATTACCTGGAAACTACACCGGCCAATTCCGGCCAAGTATCTGAAAAAGACTAATAAACTGGTGGTGGGGTAGTTGGCCCTGCAATATTTGAAGCTGCTTTTTGCCTTTTGGATTTAAGGATATCAGGTGAGCGAGGCGAAGCGGTAGTTGATGCCGCAAAGATAGGGCTTGGCCGCTGGGTGCTCCTGATTGCAGAAATGATTGATGAAGTATGGGGAATAATCGAATTCACCAATGATTACGAAGGTGAAGTTTTATCGAACATCAGCTTTTGTGAATGATTTAAATGATGCGCAAAGTGCCGGAACCCCAGGGAAAATGCTTAAACAGCTATCCAAGCTGGATTTGCTGATTTGTGATGAATGGGGCTATATCCCACTAGATCGGCAAGGTGCCCAGTTGCTCTTTCAAGTGGTAGCAGATTGTTATGAAAAACGCAGCATAATTATTCTTAGGGCATCATCAGTTGGATAATTAGTCTTGGTCTTGGTGAATTTTCTCAACATCCGGTGAAAACCTTCGACTGCGTTTGTAGTATAGATCAGCCGTTGCATTTCATCGGGATACTTGAAGAAACCAGATAGATTTGCCCAATTAGACTCCCATGACCGATGAATCTAGGGGTATTTGGTGCTCCATTTATCCTTGAAATCTTCCAGGGAATAGAGCGCCGCTTCCTTGCTTACTGCCCCATAGACCTCCTTTAAGTCGGCCATTCCAAAATGAACCTTGGCACAGTAAGGGTTTAAGGGTTCTTCCGGTGGATAATTACCTTGTGTTTTATATAGCGGTTGAAGAGGAAAAAATGGTTGCAATAGTTAGGATAATGTATGGTGGACGTAATATAGTATTGCAACTGTCAAGCACAAAGATTTAAATATTAAGGCTTACTAGGTCATCTACCGAGCAGTAGGTGCTTTTCTCATGTTCGTAATTAAGGAGGCGGGAATTAGTATTATTAGGCCGGCAGGGGCCGGTTACAAAATCCCCGCCGGGTTCACGGTTCGGGTCTCGCTTCGCTAGATTATGTTTTTCGCTTCCAATAATAATAAGTTATCTGCTTGGGGCCCTTTTTCGGGGGCTTTTCCGATAATAGGGTATCCTGACAGAATAAAACCCCCCGGAATATATTCCGGGGGGTTTTTAGATTAATATTTACTGAATTCGTGAAACGCTATAGCAGCACCCTAAACCATAAGACAACAGTGCTGATCTTCGGTGACGCCCGCAATAACTGGTTTGGCGACGGGATTCAGGCTTTGCAGCAAATTAAAACACTAGCTAAGAAGATATATTGGTTTAATCCCGAAGCGAAAGGCACTTGGGGGCAAGGCAACAGCCGTATGGAGGGCTGCAGCAAATACTGTCAGGCTTCTTTCTCCTGCCCTACCTTGAATAAACTGCAAGAGGCCATCGGCGAGCTATAAAGCGACATCTCCTTCTTGCCTACTGTGCTTTAAAATTATAAAGTGGTTTTATGACATCGAGTACTTCTACACTATCCTCGATGGCTGCGAGGATGAGCTCCATCGGCTTATAGGCCCTTGGGCTCTCGTCAATGGTTTTTGGGCTGATGCAAGAACTCCATATGCCCTGCATAGATTCTTCATATTCTTTTAAATCCAAGGTTCTTTTGGCTTGCCTTCGCGACAACACCCTTCCGGCTCCATGAGGAGCTGAATAATTCCACTCCGGATTTCCTTTACCTATCCCCATAATTATCCCATCTCGCATATTCATAGGTATTACCAACTTCTCCCCGGCATGGGCTGAAATAGCCCCTTTGCGGATTATCTTGTCCTGAAAACTGATGTAGTTATGGACGCTTTTTATGACATCCTCAGGTTGCGATACTGCCAAATAGGTCAAAAGCTTCGATGCTATCGCCTGGCGATTATTTTCCGCATATAGCTGGGCAAACTTCATGTCCTCCAGATACTCAATTCCCCCTTTGTCTATATGCAGGTACTCCAGGCCCGGGAAAACTTTGCCAAACATCGATGCCTTGGCTCTATCCTGGTGATAATTGGCAACCTGATAGCCGAAATTGCGGCTGCCGGTATGAATAGTCAACCAACTGCGTTTTCGGGAATCGCTGCCGATTTCAATAAAATGATTTCCTCCGCCTAGGGTTCCTATGGAATTAAAAGCCCTATTTATATCCATGCCGATTTTTCGGGCCAATTCAGCCAAGCCCTCATTTATTTCCGGGAATATAGGTGTCGTAGTCTGTTCACGAATAGCAAAACCACTGGGTATATTGCGGCGGATGAAACTATCCAGTTTACTAAAATCAATATCTATTGCACCAAGACAATAGCTTTCTATGCCACAGCCGATATCAACCCCCACTATATTGGGAATAATGTATTCATTCATCGGCATGGTAAACCCTATAACAGCACCAACCCCGGCATGAGTGTCCGGCATTATAACAATTCTGCCACCGGCAAAAGCCGGATGGTTCAAAAAGTTCCTAATCTGTTCCAATGTTTCTTCATCGATTACATCGGTCATTACTATAGCTGAGTTATATCTCCCTTCAAGCGTAAACAATTCTTCCCTCCTGAAAAATGGTTATTGACAGGCTAGGTGGTTCTTTAATCAGCCTCGATTACGGATGCCAGAAATTATGCCTTGCGTTGCGTGGTGATTGCACCCAGGACCACACCGACACTGGCGCCGAACCCCAGCCACAAAACCGTGTTTTTAAATAATGCGCCTAAAACAATTCCGATTGCTGCGCAAAGTCCTATGGATGTCCCCATATTCCAATAATCGGAAATATAATGTCGCCGTGTTTTTTTATTCTTCTTATTATCAATCATCAAAACACCTCCTTTAAAAACTTCTATTTATTGATATTTAATAGAAAGTGTAGATTCATTTTGATTAAAATAAATGCAGTCTCCATCACGATAATGCCATGCCGATTGAATTACTTTGGGTTGTAGAAGCCCATTTACTAGACCATAATTGCGGAAATAAGCCGACCAGTTTGCTTCAGTCTCCCTGCCGTCCATATCCACAGCTACCCTATCCGCGGTAAGAAAAGAAAGCAATTCCCCTTCGGCAGAGAAGGTAAAGATACCGCTTACACTAATGCCCTCCCATGTTATCGCTGCTTTCGCCTTGGTATCATCAATTGGTTCCCAATTCACAAATGCCTGTAGGGCAGCATTTGGCACTAACAGGCTTTCGGCCAACCAGGTTACCAGAGCAGAACGAGCCATAACCTGGCCCTGTTGATTAAACAATGGAATGATTTTGCCCAAGACCCCCTTCATGCTTCCGCGACCATTTTTATAGGAGTCGAGCCCTTCAAAGGGGATACCATACAGGGAAGAAGTGATAAGTGCGTAGCGTTCTGGCTTATCAACCAGGTTAAGTTGTTGGTAATCGATTCTGACTGTCCGGGTTTTGGACATGACAAAATCGACATCGGCTAGCGAAGCTTGCATTACGCTCATTTTCGGGGTATCTATATATCCACAATAACGGAAATATCGCTGCACCGGTGCCGGCAGTCTCTCAATATCCACTTCGGTGAATGTCCCTGATGCATCCTTTGTTACTTTGAACTTATCTTCAAGAATAATGTTGAATTTTGCTCGAGTCGGTGAGTAGGGGAGACGCATTAGGATTACTATCCCTAAAACCAGTAATAGCAGTGTTATTATGACTGTCCACATTTTCCTATAACTCCTTTTACCCATATCTGCGCCACCCATGTTTTAGTTTGTCTTTCAAATTTTAGGCAAATAAATATTATCTGTCAATACTCAATTATTAGGCAATTTGTATGGAATCTCGCCGAAGCTAAGATGCGGGTGTCAAAAGGACCGTCCCCGTGTCATACGCAATAACCTTAAATACGTATCAGAGCCAAATAAAACCTGTGAGCATTAACAATTATTTGATATGCTGTAAGCAGTTTCTCCATGAAGGAGGGATCGCAAAATAAGCTTATGTTGCTTTGCTTAGCTTATAACGGAACCGCTGGGATCACCAAAGCGAAATATTTTGAGACGGAGTTTATAATCTGATTCTACTGCAAAAACCCTTCCATGTAGCATAGGGTTGCATAAATAATACTTTTTGCAGAACACGTACTGACCGCTGACCGCCCATATTTTTTGGCCAGTTCTAGTGCAGATGCCTGATTTGTCGGCAGCGCATTTTTGAAAGGAGGAGCATATCAAATTCCGAACGTAGTTAACCAGTATTTTAACGAACTTTTGACAGCCCTCCGTGCGGTAGAAATCGAACAGAAAGAACGCTATGATAGTGCCATAGATATTGAGGACATGGCTGAGGCTACAGCCGTAACCATGGATGCAAGAACCAAGATTCAGCAGCTAAGAAAATGGATAGAGGACCTGCAGCGCATAAACCTGGAATTCGGGACAGCTTTCCCGGTCATACCTGCAGCGACGCAAGAATCTGGCGGAATGATTGTTGATATTATACCACAACCAACTGGGATGGTAGAGCGAGATAATGATGATGATTCTTCAACGAAAAGCATAGCTCTTAAAGGTTTTGTTTTATTTGGAAAGCCTTATAATACGTCCAGTTGGCAAACACTGCTCACAATGCTCTGTGAAATAATGGTTTTGAAAAAACCGTATAGATTTGTACGTTTGGGGGTAAACGCTCGTGTTGAGCAGTATAGCCAACCGATTCTAACTTTGGACGAGCAGCAAATACAATCGGGACAAAAGTTGTCTAATGGTTTTTACGTTGATACGGGAGGAACTGAAAATGAGATAAAAATACGCTGTGAGCATATACTTTCGGCGTGCGGTTATAGTAGCGATGTGCTTCAAATCTTATGATGGAGGACGAGATAATGGATGCTATAGAAACGCTTGATGGTGTTCTGGCGAAAACGGCTAAGAACATGAGCAACGAAAATAGGAAAAGGGCTGTAGGAGCACTACTAGTGCTGTTCGATATGAATAACAACGCAAAACAAGCGGCCAGGTATCTCACTAAGTTTCACTATTCAGTAAGCCAGGCTTTTTTTGCGGAAATATCTTTATCGGCTTCAGATGAAAGCATTGCAGCTATGGCCGAAGCATTGGTGAACGATGAGCAATTCACGAAAGGCAACCCTAATAATATTATGTACCCGAAGGGGTTGTCAGCTGTGCTGGCCCTCGCTTACCAAGATAAGCATCAAGCCTCTTTCCTGATTTTTAATCGTATCCTTGCGCACTCAGAGAAACCAAACGGTTTTTCGGATAGTTTCGTAAACAATTTTAAGAAACTGATTATAGATAAAAGCGGAATGCCATTTATACTTAACCTCTTAGAACAAGCCACCAACGGCGGAGTCGAATGCAAAGAATTTGAACAAAAGCGATTGGCCAGATTCCTGCAATTGCTGGAAGAAAAAGTGGAAGTTGCCTCCCGCGAAGAAGTGGCGGTTACATTACCCAAATTAACTCAACCGCCAATTTCTGCGCCTATTCCGTTAAGCCTTACGCTTGACGCTTCTGAACAAAAGCAGGAAAAGGCTTGGAACGGCGCAGAAGCTATCGCTAAAATTGAGAAAAATCAACAAGAGATTCTTACGGTTATGCGCGGATTTGCTAATAGCCAGTCAAAATTCGAAGTACTTTCATCGGAAATTACCCGGCGCAATGAAGAAATATCCGCCATTAAGTCGGATTTAATTAAGCAGGAGCATCGGGCAATGTCCCTTGCGTCTGAAATAGTGACGAAAGAGCGGCAGCTTGCAGAGATGAAAGGGCAAATAGATGACTTGACCGAGCGTTTGCGCACTTCGTTGCACATGGATGAGATATCCAAGAATCAGGAATTGAATACGCTAAAGATTAACATCTCTGAGGCGCTTAAACTGGACTATGATGATTTTATCAAAAGCAAGGAGAAACAATTTGATGAGGATCTGTTTACCGCATATCGCTCGACACTCAACAGAATCTTTAAGCTGTTGAAAAGGTTCGGCATTACCTGCCAATAGGAGGTGATAAATCATGCGCAAAGGCAGTTTTATTGGAATAGACTTTGGTACAACTAATACCAGTGTTGTCCAGTTATTTAATGATGAGCAGGGATTCCGCAGAGTCAGACTCGGAGAGGGAGGGGAATTCCCCTTTTCCTCCATCGTTGCCATACCTAAAAATGGCGGTTTTTTAAAATTCGGTCGGGAAGTTCGAAGGCGTCGAGAGGAACTTGCCTCCGAGTATGAAATCCTCACTTCAATGAAGTCATATCTTGGAACGGATAAAGAGTTTATTGTCGGTTCCGACAGGTATTCCGCCACAGAGATAACCACGGAGTTTTTGAAGTCTGTCAAGGCATACATAGCTCGTGTCCATAAAATTGAAGTTAACGAAGCGGGGTTGGCCTTTCCTGTTGATTTTACTCCCGAAGCGCGACGCGAACTTCGCATTGCTGCAGAAAACGCAGGAATTAAGGTAAAGTGCTTTGTCTCAGAATCAACGGCGGCGTATCTTGCCAACCGTCGGGAAGGACAAGCCTACTCAAGGGTGATGGTGCTTGATTGGGGTGGCGGTACACTTGATATCAGTATTTTGAATCTGAAAAAGAATTCCATTACTGAAGCTGCTGTCTACGGCGAGAAAATCGGTGGGGATGATATAGATATCGAACTTGCCCAACGCATTCACGCAGAGGTTGTGAAAAAGTCAGCTTCTGGAATACATATCCCTTTCGACGATATGAGCCCAACGAACCGCGATCTTATGATAGCCCGTTGTGAACGCGCCAAAATTGAAATCACCGCAACAGACGAAGAGTACGATCTGATTGTTATGGATTATGGCGAATATGGAACTAAGAACCTTACTATCAGTATGGACTTGTTCAATGGGATTGTTGAGCCGATTATCAAAAGCAGGGTGCTCAAAGCAATTAACGCGGCGCTGGGGAGGGCAAAGCTCACTCCAGCCGGTATCGATGCCGTGGTTATTGTCGGGGGCAGCAGCAATTTGGCTCTGTATGAAGAAGTTATTATACGATTGTTTGGCGAAGAAAAGATAATTATTCCGTGCCACCCCCAATGGTCGACCGCTGAGGGTGCCGCGCTAATGCAGATTGTCGGCGGCAACTTTAAACTCAATGACTCGCTGGGTCTCTTCCTCAGTGATGGTTCTGTTTTGCCGCTATTCAAAACAAACGAAGATGGCGTAGGCACAAAAGTTGATTCTTTGAGCTTTTCCCTTGTTGAAGATACTCAAGATGCACATTTCGTTTTCACCAATGGAGAAGGGAATATCGTATTTGAACGAGTCAATATCCCGGCAAAGGGCTTTTTGAACGAAGTCATTAAGCTGGATGCAGAAATTGGGCATGACCAAATTGCAAGTATCAGGATAAGCAATTCGTTTATGGGCAATGCGGCAAGTAATCCGCCGAAAAAGGTAGAAATCAACAAGCTGACATTCTACTACGACATAAGCGAACTAAACTAAGGGATTGGGGGTGCCGAGATGAAGACTAACATCACCGTAGCAAGTAATATTTATAAGCGCGCTGATAGTGACATTCGGCGCGACCCTGCCTTTGTGGCTCAAGTCATGGGCAGACCAGCACTGCAAAAATTGAAGAACCATTATAGTAGCTCATTTGGCGGGGTGCAACTGTCAAATTGGCAAGAAAAGATGTATAGAGAAGACAACGGTTGCTCCCTGGCTCGTAATGGAGAGCAAACACATGGACTTGTGCGCAAGAATAAGCAGCTTGTATGGGAGGGACGCTGTGAATATTCCCTTTGCCCGCATTTTAACCAGTGCAGCGAAACGGCGCGATTCACCCGTTCAGTCACCGGCTGCAGCGAGATCATCGAACGACAAGTTGCTCCGCTTACATACGAGTGGCTGGGCAATATTGAGGATTTGTTTGCAGCCGAAGTTACCCAAGAACAACCGCCTGAAGAAGTCTCACCTCCAGAAGTTGTCATTAAGGATGTAAAAGCATTTGCCGCGCAAGATGTATATGAGAAGATACATAATCCTATTCGGATTATTGAGGATAGTATTTACAGCAAGGTACTGGTTAATGCCGCCCCTGGCAGCGGTAAGACCCATACCGTCATCCGGCGCCTTGAGTATATAATTCGCAATCGACTTGTGGATGATTTTTCAAGTGTTCTCGTGCTTGCCTATACGAATGCCGCCAAAAATGAAATTACGGCCCGCCTCGAGGCTGGAATTTTGGACAACACTTTGCCGTACTCTGCAAGAAGTATTGATATTTGTACATTTGACTCTCTGGCGACAAGTTATTTGGCTGCCGTTGAAGCCCAGTTTGCTCATCTAGATTACAATGGTCGAATCGAGATGTTTAACGAGAGGTTCCTTGCCGAGAACTTCTCCAATTTCGAATATGTAATAGTAGACGAACTTCAAGACCTTGTTAACGAACGGGCCAAAATGGTGTTGAATATTCTGGGGGCATTAAGAGGCGGTTATCTATTGCTCGGAGACAAATGCCAGGCCATTTATGACTACGATTGTTACGGCGGAGATAGCATCAATTCGGTGGAGTTTTATAAAAGGCTGGATGATTTATTGTCGGATGATGTTAAGAAATATGAACTAGCCGGCAATCAAAGACAGATCGATGAGCTGGCTACTATTTCGGAAAATCTTCGCTGTGCCTTACTTGAATTTGACCCCCCTGACGCGAATGAAATAATTGCCGATGAACTGAAAGGTATAAGGATAATTGATAGCGTCGAACGATTTGACTTCCGCAGCCTAACGAAACGTACAGCCATTCTTTGCAGGAATAATGGTGAAGCCGAGTATGTGAGTCATCTTCTGCACAAAAAGGGAGTTCCTCATACGCTTCTGCGCAGTGTTGGACAAAAAACGTCGTTGCGCCGATTTATAGCTGATTGCTTGTGGGACTATCACGCAGACGTGCGCATCGCGCGGCCAGTTTTTGTTGAGCGCTACTGTGCGAGAGTAGCGGATGATGAAGAAAGTGCAGCAGAATTATTTGATGCACTTTCCGAAATGCTTTATGAGGATGTCAAAGAAGCAATAGAAATTGATAAGCTCGCACAGGTGCTGAATGAACCTGCAACTAAGCTTCCTGCTGTGCTGTTAAACGAAGATAATACTTTGCTTACTGTCTCAACTATTCATAAGGCTAAAGGACGTGAATTTGATACAGTACTCCTGCTGGATAGCGGATTTACACCTTCTGCGGATAATACTGAGGAGTCGCGCGTCTGGTACGTTGGTTGTACACGGGCGAAACAAGATTTGTATAGACTTAGCAAAACCAAGCGCATATTACGGCATTCAACACGGGACAAAGCGCGGTGGGTTCAGCTGAAACGCCACAGGTGGTCGCGGGGGTTAGGATTTCATTGTTGCGGTGTTGTTTTGGGCTTACCTTTAGACTTTTCCGAAGATGGATTTGTACAGGGCGATTTCTTTGCCGCATTAGAAACACAGGAATACATAGCTAGCGAAGTTAAGGTGGGCGATGCTGTTAATGTGGAACTGGTTAACGGAAAATATCGAGTAGGACACAACGGACACGTAGTTGGTTGCCTATCTGAGAATATGTTAGATCAGTTGTTAACGATTGCGCGGGAGAGTAATCCGTCATCAGGCGCACCGCCATATTTATCATCCGTTTATGTATCGAATATCGTTACAGTAACACCAGTTAGATTTCCTGATGGAGTAGATACATACTTTAGAGAATCCCGGTTTTGGCTGGGACTTGAATTAACAGGCTTCCCTAAAATAGATTGGCATTACACTCTATCGGATGAAATGTCTCCCAGAAACTGGCTGATGAACGCTTACGGCCTGCATATAGATAAGGAGTAATTGACGATGGACGACTACAAGGCCTATTACGATGCAATCGATGAAATCTACGCTTGCCTAAAACGTGACCTGATAGGTCCTGTGGACGAATATGAAGTTCTTGAAAATGTTGAACCTCTCGGAACGTATGCGTGTGGGATACTATGGCCGCAACGAACAGATGCTCCGGCTACCGCTACTGATGAACCCGAAGAAGCTAAATTAAACATCCAACAAGATGATATTGAAGAATTAGAAGATGCGGTTTTTACGCTCGATGATTCAATAAATAACGCCAATGTATATAAGCCAACTTCTATGGGTGTATCGCTTATGTTGCCCAGGGAGTCTAAAATATTGAAGCTCGTTTTTTCAGGCGCAAAGTATAACCATGAAGAAGAGCAAACAGAAAAGAGGCTAATCCATAGATACAAACGAGTGCCATTTGGCGTTGAGGCAGAAGCAAAAATTGGGGATCGGCTTGGGACGCGGCGTATACTAGTTGATATCGACTTAGGATTCGAAATCACCATTACCCTGCGTGGCATTTTAGCTGACGGCCGCAAACTAATTACCATTACTGTCCAAAATGCATTAAAAGCAAGGCAAAAAGGAATAGACCAAAGCATAAATGCATTGTTTCAGTGCGAGCTTTCCATTACCTCCGATACTGCTTTTTCGCCACTTTATCAGGATAATGCTTTCGCAAGCGATGTTGAGGAAAATATCAGTCGCCTCCAATATCGTAACGTATTGAATTACGCTCACGGTCATGGATGCTCCATATCGCATTCCGAAATGCCCAACGGCGTATTCCAGGTAAAAAGCGATTTCATACCGGCAGAACGAATGTGTCAAATGATGCCCGGTGAAATCAGCAGTCATAATATATTTAATCTGGCTTACTGGAAAACAGCTCTACGCAACTATGCTTGTATAGAGTTGTCAAATTTTGTTGATGAGTATGATAGCTGGTATAAGCAGCAAAGCCAAATGGCGCTGCATTTTCACGACAGTGAATATGCAGCTGCAAGTAAAACTGTGCTCGGACGCATTAGCGAGTGTATTATCCGTTTAAAACGTGGAATAGAGGTTTTGAGGACAAACGATAAAGCGTGGGAAGCCTTTGTTTTAATGAACAGGGCGATGCTATTCCAACGCGTAAAGACGAAACACACAGATGAGCGGTCAGTTAATTGGTATCCGTTTCAGATCGCCTATATTCTACAGGTAATACCAGATATCATTGATGAATCAAGTAGCTGCCGCAACAGCGTAGACCTTCTTTGGTTTCCTACGGGCGGAGGCAAAACGGAAGCATACCTGGGAGTAGCAGCGTTCACGGTTTTTTATAGACGTTTGATGGGAACGGCACCTTCAGATGGCGTCACTGTAATTATGAGATATACGCTCAGACTTTTAACTATTCAGCAATTCGAACGTGCCACCGCTTTGGTTTGTGCTTGTGAATATCTAAGGAAGCAAGAAAATATCGCTGGAGGCCAAATTAGCATTGGCCTTTGGATTGGGAGCAGTATGACCCCCAATAGAATAGAGCAGGCTCAAAATGTCCTGGACAGGTTGCGGGAAAACCCCTATGAAAAAATCTATGAGGGCAACCCTGTTCAAATAACTAAATGTCCGTGGTGCGGGAAAAAGATAGACCTGAACGGGTACGAAATAATAGCTGGTGCGCTAAACATTCGTTGTGCCGATAACCCAAAATGTGAATTTCATAATGGATTGCCCATATACGTCGTGGACGATGATATTTATCGGGAGCGTCCAACCTTGCTCTTAAGCACGATTGATAAATTCGCGCGGATAGCCTGGGATGAAAATACCCGCAATCTATTTGGTGAGCAATGCCCTCCGCCGGAACTCATCATCCAGGACGAATTGCATTTGATTTCGGGTCCATTAGGGTCGCTGGCTGGAATTTATGAAATTGCACTAGAATATCTCTGCGGAAGCGGCGGAAAGCAACCCAAAATAATAGCTTCCACGGCAACGGTGAAAAATGCTAAAGTGCAGATTCGTAATCTTTATGATAGGGAGACTATCCAGTTTCCTCCTGCAGGCATCGATTTTGATGATTTTTTCTTTGCCGTAAGAGCTGATGAAACGAAGCGTCCCGCCCGGACTTACATTGGTTTATGTGAAATGGGCGGTAGTAATGCAGATTTGCTAATACGAATATATGCCACATTATTTTTCACGAAGGCGCTTTTTATAAAGCAAAAAAAGGAATCTAATATTATCGACCAGTATTTTACAACGATAGGCTATTTTAATGCCCTGAGAGATCTTGGCGCATCCTCAACGATTATCCAGGACCGTATTTTCACGCATATTCGCAACCTTGTCGCCCGAACATTTAAGAGGGAATCAGAGCAATATCAAATTACACCTACAGATGTTCGGGTGTTTGAACATTCAGAATTGACGAGTCGTAAAAGCTCAAAGGAAATCAAGGATACGCTTGATCAACTCGCGATTCCTTATAGCGAGCCGGGTAGTTACTCTTACGTTCTGGCTTCTAATATGCTCTCTGTGGGAATTGATATCGACCGGCTAGGTGTTATGACGATATACAATCAACCGAAAAGTAATGCTGAATATATCCAGGCTACTAGCCGGGTGGGAAGGAGCAATCCCGGAATAGTACTAGTTATGTACAATAATATGCGGTCAAGGGACAAGTCACATTATGAGCAATTTGGGTTTTATCATAAATCGTTCTACCGATACGTAGAAGCCACAAGCGTTACACCGTTTTCGCGCCGTGCAATCGAGAAAGCTCTGCACTGTATTTTTATATCGCTAATCCGACTGACAATTCCGTTTTTGTCGGCAAATGAGTCAGCCAGGAATTTTCGAGCGGACTTAGATGGGGTAGTACGCATTCGGGATTATATCGTCAAGCGGGTTAAAGGAATAATGCCAAGCCATGAAGATTTTGCGGCAGAAACCCTTCAAAACTTCGCTTTGGATTGGGAATTTGTTGCGACGGAGAACAGCAACACTTTATGTTATAAAAGTTACACCGGGCTTCCTAGTCTTCTATCGTCTGCGGAGGAGGATGCGGAATTAGGATTGCCGAAAACTCTTAATTCGTTAAGAAACGTAGAACCAACGGTCAATGTGTTTTTTAGGAGGTGAACAGGATGGCCCGCAGATTTGGCAAACTGCAAAGACCTGAACACGCCGGCGATGTCAGGCAAAGCCAGCTTATTTCAACATTCGGGGTGGGGTCAATAGTTGATTTTGTATATGATACCGTGATGATTGCTGGCGTTGATAAGTGGGATGCAGGAGACAATTGGGAAGAACGCAAACTTTATAATAATAACCTTCAAGTCATCACAGGTGTCGTACACTTCCTTGCACCGAAAACAGCGGCTAATACAATTTATGCAAAAAGCCAAGATATTGAATCGTATATTTTCCCGCAGAAGCTGTATTGCCCTATATGCAAGCATATTATTGACGCTCGTGAGTTAGGCAATCAACAGAAAACGCATAATTGTTTTATGCCAAGTGTTACAAAGCCAGGCAAGCCTTGTGGCGGTCACCTGGTGGCATCGCGTTTCGCCATCGTATGCCCCAATGGTCACATTGAAGATTTCCCTTATTCATGGTGGGTGCATCACGGAAATGAGTGTGAAAAAAACAGTAACCCGCGCATGATAATGTATAACTTTGATAATCGGAGCGACATTGACAGCCTCATTGTCGAATGCAAGGATTGCGGAGCCAGACGCGGCATGGCTTTTGCCTTTTCTAAAAATGCTTTTGCTGGTGAAAACGGATATCAGTGCAGCGGAAAGCACCCGCATTTGGGAAAAGACTTTACCTCTGAATGTGACGAGATAATGACGGCTCGGATACGTTCCTCTTCGAGTGTTTACTTTCCCGCAGTACTTAGTGCCTTGACGATTCCGCCATGGAGCCGTAAAGCTGTTCAACTAATCGAAGCTGAATATGAAGAGTTGGCTGATAGGAGTCAATACGGTGAAAAAGCTGTATCTGATTACGTCAAGCGTAGAATTCTACCGAGGGCTAACAATCCGATTACATTCTCTGACTTGATGTCCGCTTATAGCCTCGTTAAGGAGCAGAAAAGTTCCCTTAAGATGCAAACAGAGGCGGATATTTTTGCCGCAGAATACGATGTGCTTTGCCGCGGAACAGCGAATGATGACGAGTATGTTGCATCAAGGGCAACTATCCCTGCAGGCTTTGAGAGGTTATTTGAGTTAATAACGGTAATCGAAAAACTCACCGTTATAAACGCATTAGCAGGATTCACGCGGATAAATCCCTGGGATGGTTCGCTAGCAAGCAGTCAATTAGCCCCGCTTGCCAGAACGAAAAAGAATTGGTTGCCTGCTGTTAATCTGCTTGGGGAAGGAATATTCTTCAAATTCGATCAAAAGACGTTTGACAGATGGGAAAGGTATATCGGTGATAGATATCAGGATATGGCGGGTGAATTGTCGGAATCATTCTTGGAGAACGACAGGTTTTCGTCCCGATACGTTGCCTTGCATACATTTGCCCATTTGCTGATACGGCAAATTGCGGATGACTGCGGATATAGCGCATCGTCTATTAAGGAAAAGATCTATTGCACATATATGGATGCCCCCAACCGGCCCAATATGTGCGGTGTATTGATTTATCTCGCAACATCAGACTCCGAGGGTAGCCTCGGCGGGCTTATCAGTATTGCCAGCGATGCGCAAAGAATGCGGTCTGTGTTAATAAATATGTTGCACAAAGCTATGTGGTGTAGTGCCGATCCATTATGTTGCACTTCGACCCAGCAAGGTTTCCATTCGTTGAACTACGCGGCTTGCCATAATTGTGTTTTGCTTCCCGAAACATCCTGTGAATTCAGGAACGTCCTGCTTGACCGCATTTCAATTATAGGAAAGGCGGAAAATCCACGTCTTGGGCTGATGGGAGATATTGCAGTATCATTGTTGAAAGGTGAATAATGACGAAACTGGAAGATTACATCGAACGTGTCAAAAGGACCGTCCCCGTGTCACGGAACCGAGGACTTTAATTACTGTAACATTAGCATCAGAAGCCCCCTGTAGTTCGCAGCCTTCTGTCTGCAGCAGTTTTATATAATCGATGATATCCGGTGTGATCCTTTCACCCATACATACGACTGGGATCCCGGGGGGGTATGCCATTATCATTTCACCGGATATTTCTCCGACCGAATCGTTTATAGGAACGATCTTTTTGGGGCTGTAAAAGGCATCCCGGGGGGAGACGATCATCTCCGGGCAAAAGGGGATATTGACTAATTTATCAGTTATTGAGTCCCGTCCCGCGGCGGCAATTTCTTCGAAGGCAGTTATCAGTTTTTGCAGGTCTTCCAACCGGTCTCCCAGACTTACGATTGCCAATATATTATATATATCGGATAATTCCATCTGGATCTTATATTTATTACGCAGTAGGC
>CAYRCG010000015.1:0-21815 GCA_964422685.1 uncultured Syntrophomonas sp.
TTTCATATTAACCGATAAGGGAGAATCAACGATGATTGAGAGGTATACCCTAGTTGAAATGGGAAAGGTATGGTCGGAAGAGAACAAGCTTAATAACTGGCTAGAAATAGAAATCGCCGTTTGCGAAGCTTGGGCTAAATTAGGTAGAATACCATTGTCGGCTGTTGAGGCGATAAAAGAACGCGCGGACTTCGAGATAGACAGAATAAAAGAGATTGAGGCCGAGGTACACCACGATGTCATTGCATTTTTAACCAATATCGCCGAATATGTAGGGGACGAAGCCAAATATATACACCTAGGCATGACTTCCTCAGACATATTGGATACCGGTTTGGCTTTACAGATGCGCGATGCTGCCGATTTAATTCGGGACAAGCTGAAAAAGCTAAAAGAAGAAGTAGCCCAAAAGGCCATAGACTATAAATACAGCCTCAATATGGGAAGAACCCATGGAGTACACGGAGAACCGACTACCTTTGGTTTGAAGATGGCCCTTTGGCATAGCGAGATTGAACGAAGCATATTGCGCTTAGAGCAGGCTCGGGAAATGATATCCTATGGCGCCATATCAGGAGCAATGGGAAACTTTGCCCACCTAGACCCGCAGATAGAAGAATATGTTTGTCAAAAGCTAGGGCTAAAGCCCTGTCCGGTATCCACCCAGGTAATTCAGCGTGACCGTCATGCGCAGTTTATGACCACCCTAGCTATAATCGCTAGTTCCCTAGAAAAAATGGCGACTGAAGTGCGCAACTTGCAAAGAACTGAGATACTAGAAGTAGAAGAACCCTTCCGCCAAGGACAGAAAGGCTCATCCGCTATGCCCCATAAACGCAATCCTATGATGAGTGAGCGAGTTGCTGGCTTATCCAGGGTGATACGTGGCAATGCTTTGGCCGCGCTAGAGAATATAACCCTTTGGCATGAAAGGGATTTGACCCATTCATCAGTTGAAAGAATCATTATTCCCGATAGCTGTATTCTACTCGATTATGTTTTGGAAAAATTCCGGGGGATTGTCAAAGGACTTATAGTCTATGAGGAAAAGATGCTGGAAAATTTGGAAATAACACACGGTTTAGTATTTTCCCAGGAACTGATGTTGGCTTTGGTAGGGAAAGGCCTAACGCGTGAAGAAGCCTACCATTTAGTGCAGAGGAACTCTATGCGAAGCTGGCAAGAAAGTTTGGACTTTAAAACTCTGCTTATGGAAGATGCGGCTATGGGACAATCGCTTTCTCCCGATGAAATAGAGGGCATCTTCGATTATTCTATTTATCGCGCCCAAGTAGATTATATATTTAAGCGCTGCGGTCTGGATTAAGGAGAGAGGGGAAAACCGGTTTATGGTTAACCCCCTATGGTATTGATATCACGAGAGGGAGAGGAATAAAGTGCTGGAGGTAAAAAAGGATTCGGAGCTACTTTCTGATTGTTCCCCTGCAGAAGATAAATTCCACGATGAATGCGGGGTCTTTGGAATATATCTGAACGATACTGAGGACGACTACGAAGCCGCCCGTACTACGTTTTATGGGCTTTATGCCTTACAGCATCGTGGTCAGGAGAGTGCGGGCATAGCTGTATCCAATGCTCATGAAATTCAGTTGCATAAGGGCATGGGCTTAATAACCGCGGTAATAAAGCCGGAACACCTTAAGGAACTCAAGGGCCGATTAGCTATTGGCCATGTTCGTTATTCTACTACCGGGATGAGCAATGTGGTCAATACCCAACCATTGGTATTTCACTATTTGAACGGAATGATGGCCTTAGCCCACAATGGGAATCTGGTGAATACAGCCGAGCTCAGGAAAAGACTGGCCGGTTACGGCTCTGTTTTTCAGACTACCAGCGACACGGAGGTAGTAGCCAACCTTTTAGCCAGATATTCCCAGGACAAAATTGAAGATGCCTTAGCCCAATGTCTTTTTGATATGAAAGGGGCCTTTGCCTTAATAATAATGACTGAAGATCGTCTGATTGGTGTACGGGACCCCATGGGGATTCGCCCTTTGTGCCTAGGGGAACTCAACGGAAACTATATATTAGCCTCCGAGTCAGCCGCCTTGGATACGGTAGGGGCTAGTCTACTACGCGATGTAAATCCTGGGGAAATAGTAGTAATAGATAAGGAAGGCTTGCATTCCCATCAGGCAATCGGGACGTCGCGCCGGGCACATTGCATTTTTGAATATATATACTTTGCCCGCCCCGATAGCACCATCGATAATGTAAATGTTTATCAGGCTAGACGGGAGATGGGTAGACAATTAGCACGGGAGTGTAATATCGATGCTGACATGGTTATCTCTGTACCGGATTCCGGTACTTCCTCGGCCTTAGGTTACGCCGAGGAAGCGGGATTGCCTTTCGAGGAAGGGCTGATGAAAAACCGTTACGTGGGGCGTACCTTCATACAGCCTACCCAAAAGATGAGGGAACTAGGGGTAAAACTGAAACTGAATGTTATCAATGAGGTAGTTTGCGGCAAAAGAATAATAATGGTCGATGATTCTATAGTACGCGGGACTACCAGCAAAAAGATAGTGCAGATGCTGCGCGAAGCAGGGGCCACGGAAGTGCATATGGTGGTGGCTTCTCCTCCGACCCGTTTCCCCTGTTATTATGGTATTGATACTTCGCGCCGGGAGGAGCTTATTGCTAGTAGTATGGATGAGACGGAGATCGAAAAATATATAGCGGTGGATAGCCTGCACTATCTGAGCATGGAGGCTATGTTTGCCGCTATGAAAAACAGCGAAGATACCTTTTGTTCTGCTTGTTTCAGCGGGAAATATCCTATAAAGATTGAGAGTTGATTAATAGGAAAAGTGAGGCGTGAGGGGTAAGGGGTGAGGCGTATGGTAATTACCCGCTATCAAAAACAGGGGAAAAGAAGCTCTAAAATTGCCGGAGGTGAAAGGATTTGGATGAACCCAGATTGAGCTATAAGGAAGCGGGAGTGGATATAGATGCCGCTAACCGCTCAGTGGATATGATTAAAAAATGGGTAAAAAAGACCAGCAGGCCGGAAGTCCTATCAGGGATAGGCTCCTTTGGAGGTCTCTTTGCTTTGGACCTGCAGAAATACCGGGAACCTATCTTAGTGTCCGGCACCGATGGAGTAGGTACCAAACTTAGGATTGCCCAAATGGTGGGAGTGCACGATAGCGTGGGGGTAGACCTAGTAGCCATGTGTGTAAACGATATACTGGCTCATGGGGCGGAACCCTTGTTTTTTTTGGATTATATCGCTATCGGTAAACTCGACCCGGTATTAGTTGAATCATTAGTTAAAGGAATCAGCCAAGGCTGCCTGCAGGCCGGGTGCTCCCTCATCGGTGGAGAAACAGCCGAAATGCCTGGATTTTACCGGGATAACGAGTATGATTTGGCTGGGTTTTCGGTGGGTGCGGTGGAACGTTCCCGAATCATTAATGGCAGTACTATTACAGATGGGGATCTTTTGCTAGCATTGCCTTCTTCGGGATTGCACTCCAACGGCTATTCTTTGGCCCGCAAGGTTTTGTTGGAAAATGCGGGAATGAAATTAGAAAAAAACGTAGCCGAATTAGGACGTAGTTTAGCCGAGGAATTACTATCCCCCACTCGTATTTATGTACCGACTATTCTAGCCCTTTTAGAAGCTTGTGAAGTAAAAGGCTTGGCTCATATAACCGGGGGAGGAATAGTGGAAAATTTGCAAAGGATTATACCGCCGGGATTAGGAGCGGTAGTTGACAGCCGGGCAATAGAAAGCCCAGCGATATTTGCTTTAATAGAGCGATTGGGCAATATTGATAAAGCCGAAATGTTCAGGACATTTAATATGGGCATAGGATACATAATTGCTATATCACCACTCTACTATGATGATGCATTAAATTGCTTGCACGATAAAGGGGAGAAGCCTATACTGATAGGCAGGGTCTCAAAGGATAAGGAGAAGGTAATTATTGAATGATGAAAGTTAGGGAAGCCGGTCGCATCAACCTAGGGATTATGGCCTCTGGACGGGGGAGCAATTTTGATGCCCTTTGCCAAGCAGTAGAAAGAGGAAAGCTGAATGCCGATATAAGACTCCTGTTCAGTGACCGGCGGGATGCTCCTGTATTAAAAAAAGCGGCTAATAGGGGCATGGCGACTATATGCCTTTCCCCCAAAGAATTTGCGAACCGAGATGATTATGAAGCAGCCCTTTTGCAAAAACTTCAGGAACATGAGGTGGAAATTATAGCTTTGGCCGGTTATATGCGTATGGTAGGAAAGGTGCTTCTACAATCCTACAAAAATAAGGTTATTAATATACATCCGGCTCTTTTGCCGTCTTTCCCCGGCTTGAATGCACAAAACCAAGCTTTGAACTATGGAGTTAGATTTAGCGGATGTACAGTACATATGGTTGATGAAGGTATGGATACCGGGCCGATATTGATGCAGGCGGTTGTACCGGTTTATCCTGATGATGATGAAGATAGCCTGGCGGCAAGGATACTGGTGGAAGAACACCGGATTTATTGGCGTTCTTTGCAATTGTTAGCTGAAGGACGCATATTTTTGGAAGGACGCCGGGTCGTAATAAATAACAAATAAGGAGGTTGGATAATTATGAAAAGAGCATTATTAAGCGTTTCCAATAAGGGGGGGTTGCTGGATTTTGCCCGGGGATTGGAGAAGTTGGGCTATGAGATTATTTCTACCGGCGGCACCTACAATGCTATCAACGAGGCAGGGATCAAGGTAAAAAAAGTCGCAGACATAACCGGCTTCCCGGAGATACTAGATGGTAGGGTTAAAACCCTGCATCCTAAAATCCATGGAGGAATTTTAGCGCGGCGTTCGCCGGAGCACCTACAGCAATTACAGGAAAACGATATAGGCACAATAGATATAGTGGCCGTTAACCTTTATCCGTTCCGGGAAACCATTAGCCGCCCGGGCGTAAGTCTGGAAGAAGCGATAGAAAATATCGACATAGGCGGTCCGGCTATGTTGCGGGCAGCAGCTAAGAATTATCGGGATGTTGCTGTGGTAGTAAAACCTGAATTCTACCCCCTGCTGCTGAAGGCTTTGGAAGAAGACGGGGAAATAAGCCCGGAATTCCGCCTGCAGTTGGCTTTAGAGGCTTTCAGCCATACGGCGGCCTATGATGCGATGATTGCCGCTTACCTTTCGGGTTTGAGTAACAGCGAATTAAACCAGAACCTGATACTAGCCGGGGAGAAGGTCTATGATCTGCGTTACGGGGAGAATCCCCACCAAAAAGCCTCTTTTTATCGCCTTATGACCCCGGAAAAGGGTTTGCCGGATGCTAAGCAGTTAAACGGTAAGGAACTGTCCTATAATAATATAATTGATACCCAGGCGGCTTGGGAACTAGTGCAGGAATTCGATGAACCGGCCTGCGTTATCATAAAACATACCAATCCTTGTGGGACAGCAATAGCCGCTACTTTGGAAGAAGCCTATGAGCGTGCTTTTGCGGCGGATCCTTTATCCGCTTTCGGAGGGATTATTGCCCTGAATCGCCCGGTGGATATAGCAACCGCGGAAAAAGCGGCTGAGCCTTTTATGGAAGTAATCATTGCCCCTGCATATAGCCCCGAAGCTCTGGAGCGATTCCAAGCCAAGAAAAACCTGCGTGTTTTGGAACTTCCCTTGGAGGAAACCGGGGGCTTGCAGTTGAAAACTGTAGCTGGCGGTTTTGTAGTGCAGGAAAGAGACCGGGATGAATTGGATATGGATAAAGTGCAGGTAGTAACCCAAGAGAAACCTACTGCGGGACAATTGAAAGAATTGGCCTTTGCACGCAAAGTAGCAAAACATGTAAAATCCAATGCCATAGTTATTACCCGGGATGGGGTAACTTTAGGGGTTGGTGCCGGGCAGATGAACCGAGTGGGTTCGGCCCGTATTGCTTTGGAAAGCGCCGGAGAAAAGGCCCGGGGAGCAGTTATGGCCTCTGATGCTTTCTTCCCCTTCAAGGATACGGTGGAATTGGCTGCTAAGTATGGTGTTACTGCCATAATTCAACCGGGTGGTTCGGTACGGGATCAGGAAAGCATAGAGGAGTGCGATAAACACGGCATAGCTATGGTATTTACCGGTATAAGGCATTTTAGGCATTAGGGTTAGTAGCGAGGGGTGAGGGGCGAGGAGTAAGGAGTAGGGGGTATTAGCATCTACCCGCTATTCCTTACCGTTCAAGTGCCCTCAATCTCCTATTTCATCGTTGTTTGCGGTCCCTGACCATGGGGGTCAGTATGAAAATGGCTCCTAAGTGTCATTGTTATGAAAGGGGTTTTTAGACGCAGATTTACGCTGACCCTTCGGGCGCTGATGAACGCTGATAATATCCCAACCATTAAACAGCGGATGGCCCTGACCCTTTTCGTTTACCGTGGTGCACATAGTGCGTGAAAATTCCGAGCTTGCGAGGAATCTTAAACCCCCTATTTGCGCCGAACCTACTTTGTATGGGGGTCAATAGGGAAGTAGTATGCGAACGATTGTTCAACAATTGTGCTAGAATCTTTAAAGGAGGTAGCTATGGGGAAAAAGCTATTGCTCATCGGGCAGGGGGGAAGAGAACACGCCTTGGCCTGGAAACTAGCCCAAAGCCCGGAGGTAGAAAATATATTTGTAGCGCCGGGCAATCCCGGCATAGCCGCTATAGCAGAATGTATTCCTATAGCAGTAACCGAAATTGGAAAGCTGCGGGAATTTGCCCTAAACGAAGGTATAGACCTTACCGTGGTCGGCCCAGAGGCCCCGCTTATGGCGGGCATAGTGGATCATTTCCGGGAAGCGGGTTTGCAGATATTTGGCCCCACTAATGCAGCCGCCAGGTTAGAAGGAAGTAAGGTATTTGCTAAGAATATTTTAAGGAAATATGGCATTCCCACTGCTGACTATGTGGTATGTGAGGGGTTAGACCATGCTTATTCTTCCGCCCGTGTCTATACCGAGCAGGGAAAAGCGGTAGTAATAAAGGCGGATGGGCTAGCGGCGGGCAAAGGGGTTACTGTTGCCGCTAATTGGGAAGAAGCCAAATCAGCTATCGATAGCATGATGAAGGAAAAGGACTTCGGTGAGGCGGGGGAGAGGCTCTTGGTTGAGGAGTGTCTTGTGGGCGAGGAAGTTAGTTTTTTCGCTATTTGTGACGGCAAGGACTATATTTCTTTATTATCGGCCCAGGATCATAAAAGGGTATTCGACGAGGATAAGGGTCCTAATACCGGGGGTATGGGAGCCTATGTTAATCCCCCCATATTCACTAAAGAACTAAAAAATCAGGTTACTGAATATATAATAGAGCCGGTCATTAAGGCCATGGCGGCGGAAGGCTGTCCTTATCAAGGGGTACTCTATGCGGGCTTGATGATTACCGCGGAAGGGCCTAAAGTCCTAGAATTCAACGCCCGTTTCGGCGACCCGGAAACCCAAGTACTGATGCCCATGATTAAGGGAGATATTTTGCCGGTCTTAGCGGGGGCCGCTACCGGCAAATTAGGTAATGCCCAATTAGAAATAGAAGAAGGTAGTTGTGTAGGTGTTATTTTAGCCTCCGCCGGTTATCCCGGGGATTATGAAAAAGGGAAGGTTATTAAAGGTTTGGAGGATCTAGATTCGGATACTTTGATATTCCATTCCGGCACCAACAACGAGGACGGAAAGCTTCTCACCGCCGGTGGCCGTGTTCTAGCCGTGGTTTGCCGGGGGCGGGATATGAGTACGGTGTTAAATAAGGTTTATCAGGAGATAGAAAAGATAGAATTTGAGGGAATGCATTATCGCCGGGATATTGGCATAAAAGCTATGCCTAAAGAGGAATAGGATAGTGGAAACGGCGAAGCGGGTTTTATCCCGAACACTACTTTTAGCGGCTATTATTGCTATGCTTTATTATATGCCTACTCGCGAATTCCTTAAGACAACATTCTTTTTGGGCATGCCCTTTATTATAGCCTTGGCCATTATGAGGAAAAAAACCCGCTATTCTTTTGTATGGATTTTGGCCTTATTAGCCTTACTAGGGATTGGTGGGGGTTATATCTATTTATTATCCCATCTCCCCGAACAGATAGAAACGCGGCGTATTATTAGTGAAGGTGGGTCCTTGGTAGCAGAAGGTAAATTCGATCAGGCAATAGATGAATACAAAAAACTAGAAGGATTAGGCAGAGCGGTAAAAATGGAAGAAAAGATTGCCGTGGCCGAAAGAGAAAAGTCGGCCGCTGCCGTATTGCAGGAAGCGCGGGACTTATTGGCGGCGGGCGAAAGGGAAAAGGCCAAGAGCCTGCTGGAATCCATACCGGGCAATACGAGAGCAGGTGTGCAGGCTAAGCGAATGCAAAAAAGCTTGCAAGACAAGGGAGTGGCTAAATGATAACCCTAGAAAAAGTGAAGAACAGCCACATAGTGAAACAATATATGCAGATAGGTAATGCCTATATTGCCAATATTGGAGCAATTGAACATGATCTGCATCATGCGGAACAAACCGCCCATCTCTGCACAGAAATACTGGAAAAATTAAACTATTCCGAACGGGAAGCTGAACTAGGCGCCATTGCCGGTTATTTGCACGATATCGGCAACTTGGTCAACAGGTATGGGCATGGTATGTCCGGGGCTATTATGGCTTTTTATCTTCTGTTGGATTTGGAAATGGACACAGGGGAAATAGCGACCATTATGGGGGCTATCGGAAATCATGAGGAAAATGCTCAGGGGAAAAGTATTAATAATGTAGCGGCTGCCTTGATACTGGCGGATAAATCTGATGTACATCGCTCTCGGGTACGCAAAACGGAGATGTCGACATTCACTCCGCGCGATAGGGTTAATTTCGCTGTTACTGATTCCCGGCTGCTGGTTCGGCCAGAGGAAAAGACTATTAAAATGGAAATTGATATTGATAATGGTGTATGTTCAGTGATGGAGTATTTCGAGATATTTTTAACCAAGATGCTTATGTCCCGCCGGGCAGCTGAGTATCTAGGCTGTAAGTTTCAGTTGCTGATTAATAACAACCGCTTGTTATAAGCTTTTTATTCCTTGTGAGGGGGGAAGATTATGGGATTTTCACCGGTCTGGAAAGATCAGCAAAGTGATTTGTTAATTCAGGCTATTCTGAGCTTAAAGAATGAAGAGGATGCTTATCGTTTGTTAGAAGACCTGTGTACTATCAGCGAAATAAAGGCCATGTCGCAAAGATTGGCAGTAGCCAGGCTATTGGAAAGGAATATAAAATACAATGAAATAGCTGCTGATACCGGGGCTAGTACAGCCACCATTAGCCGAGTGAAACGTTGCCTTAATTATGGTGCTGATGGTTACCGCAGGGTGTTAAAAGACTTATATGGGGAGATAAAAGATGAAGTGTAGAAAAATTTCGCGGGGCTTGCGCGATCTCTTGCCACCTGAGCTGAAAACCCGCCGTTTTATGGAGGAAAAAGCGGCAAAGCTTTTTGCCAGTTATGCTTATGAGGAAGTGTTGACCCCGACCTTTGAGTATCTGGAGGTAGTGGAGATGGGGACCGGGGGAAATATAAGGGAAGAGCTTTTTCTTTTTATGGATAGGGAGGGGGGCATATTATCCATGCGCCCGGAGATGACTACCGGGATTGCCCGCCTAGCCTCTACCCACCTGCGAGATGCGGTTTTCCCGCAAAGGTTGTATTATTTGTGTAATTCTTTTCGCTATGTCCAGCCTCATTTAGCCCAATACCGAGAATTCTGGCAAGCGGGCATAGAATTATTAGGTGCTAAAGGAGCAAGAGCCGATGCTGAGGTGATTACTATCGCCGTCAAGGCTTTACAAGAAATGGGCCTAAATAACTTTAAAATTAGCCTAAACCATATAGCTATCTTTAATAGTCTTCTGGAGGCTAGCGGCTTAAAAAGAGTAGAAAAAGATGATATCAGGAACCTGGTGGAAAATAAAGATTTAGTGGAATTATCCCGGGTTTTGGAATCTTTAAATATTGATGAAGGGCTTAAGGAAACTATAGCTACACTTCCCGTCTTACACGGGGGAATTGAGGTGTTGGACCGTCTGCCTTATGTGGAGAAAAACCGGCAGGCATCGGCAGCAGTCCAAGAACTCCGTGAAGTATATGATACATTGCGACTCTGCGGGGTTATTGAGCATATAGTAGTGGATATGGGCGTTTTGCGGGGGTTGGACTATTATACCGGTACGGTATTTGAAGGTTATTCCCCCGAATTAGGTTATGGGCTTTTGGGTGGCGGGCGGTATGACCATTTGCTGGGTAAATTCGGCTTCCCTTGCCCCGCCACCGGATTTGCCCTGGGGATGGACCGTTTGGCTTTACTCTTGAAACATCAAGATTTACAAGAACCCCGGCGTTATCTAGTGGGAGGAAAAGACTTTGCAGCGGTAGTGGTGCAGGCGGAAGAGATCAGAAGCCAAGGTTATGTTGTAGAAATAGATGTTGAAGGAAGTAGCCGGCAGGAATTGGAGAAGAAATTGGAAGGCAGGGGGACGGGAGGCTTAATCTATGTGGGATAATTATTTGACAATAGCTCTCTCCAAGGGCACTCTTTTGCGGCCCACACTTGATATATTCAAAGAATTAGGTTTGCCGGGCGAGGGAATTGATGACAAGAGTCGCAACATGGTATTTGCCTATGATAAAGAAAGGGTAAAATATATCATCTGTCGTCCCACCGACGTGCCGGCCTATGTAGAACAGGGGGCAGCCGATCTCGGTATAGTGGGCAAAGATGTAATCGTGGAACAAGCCCGGGACGTTTTCGAAATGGTTGACTTACAATATGGCTATTGCCGTTTTGTGGTGGCGGTACCCGAGGCCATCAAGGATATGAGCCTTAAGGAATTGAACTACAAACGAGCGGCAACCAAATTTCCGCTAATCGCGGAAAATTTTTTTCGCAGTCAAGGATTGCAGGTAGAGATTATTAAGTTGCATGGCAACATAGAACTAGCCCCTTTGATGGGACTGGCCGATATGATAGTTGACCTGGTTTCTACCGGACGCACCCTGAGAGAAAATCGGCTGGTGGAGCTTTTCACCATAATGGATTCCACCACCAGATTGATTTGCAACCGGGTAAGCTATCGCACCAAACATCAACAGATTCAACCTCTAATTGAGAAGATGCAAGGAATGGTTACAGGAGGCGGTAGTTTATGATCATAAAAAAATTTCCGGGAAATTCGCAGGATTTCAAATGCTTTTTGGCTGCCAGCAATGCTGACATAAAACAATATGAAGATAATGTGGCCATGATTGGCCGGCGAACGAGGCAAGAAGGCGATAAAGCCATTTTTGCACTGACCCGGAAATTCGACGGCGCAGAAATCGATAAAGATAATTTCTTGGTTTCCGGAAAAGAAATCGAAAAGGCTTACGAAGCGGTAGATGATGATTATATATTCACTTTGGATCAGGCTATAGAAAACATAGCGGCTTTTCATAGTCGGCAGTTGAAGAATTCCTGGATGGAACCGGATGGGCGGGGCAATATACTGGGACAGCTTTACCGGCCTTTGGAAAGGGTAGGCATATATGTTCCCGGGGGAACTGCGGCTTATCCCTCTTCAGTGCTTATGAATGCTATACCCGCCCAGGTGGCTGGGGTCAACGAGATAGCCATGGTTACCCCACCGTCCAAAGATGGCTCTATAAACCCTTATACTTTGGTAGCGGCGGCTGAATTGGGGCTCGAGGAGATATATAAGATGGGTGGGGCCCAGGCAATATTCGCTTTGGCCTATGGCACGGAAAGCATCAACAAAGTTGATTTGATAAGTGGACCGGGCAACATCTACGTCACCATAGCCAAAAAAATGGTTTATGGCGAGGTGGGAATAGATATGCTGGCCGGCCCCAGTGAAATACTGATAGTGGCGGATAGTAAAGCCAACCCAATCTACCTGGCAGCAGACATGATGTCCCAAGCAGAACACGATGTGTTGGCTCGTAGTATATTGGTGACTGACAGCGAGAGGTTGATCGAGCAGGTAGAAGCGGAAATCGAGCGGCAAGTTCAGGGACTTTCTCGCCGGGATATAATCATAAAAGCCTTAGAGGCTTATGGGGCGATGGTATTGGTATCTGGGATGGATGAAGCTTGTGCTGTGGCTAATCTAGTGGCTCCCGAACACCTGGAATTAATGGTAGAACATCCTTTCGATTATTTAAGCCGGATTCATAATGCCGGTGCTATATTCCTCGGGGAGAATACTCCGGAGCCGGTAGGGGATTATTTTGCCGGTCCTAATCATATATTGCCTACCGGAGGAACCGCCCGTTTCTATTCCCCGGTAAGCGTGGATACCTTTATGAAGAGTTCCAGCCTCATATATTATTCCCCGCAAGGTTTGGAAGAAGATGCAGCAGGAATAATAAAGCTAGCAGAGCTAGAAGGCCTAACCGCCCATGCCAATTCTATCAAGGTAAGAATGACAGGAAAGAAGAACAGATAGAGCTGATTAAAGGAGGAGATAACATTGGATAATAACCGGATAGGGGAGATACAGAGAAAAACTAGTGAAACCGAGGTTCTGTTGCAAATAGAATTAGATGGCACCGGAAATCACCAGATTGATACCGAGATTCCCTTTCTTAATCACATGCTGATTTTATTTTCCTTGCATAGTCTATCTAATTTAAAAGTAATGGCCCGCGGTGATATAGAGATAGATGATCACCACTCGGTGGAGGATATCGCTATTTGTTTGGGACAGGCAATCAAAAAAGCCTTAGGTGATAAAAAAGGCATTAACCGCTATGGGGAAGCGATCGTTCCTATGGACGAATCCTTAGTTCGGGTAGTATTGGACCTTTCCGGCCGTTCTTATCTGGTCTACAATGTGCCGCTAGAACGGGAGATGATAGGCAATTTTGCTACCGAAAATGTGCGGGAATTCTTCCAATCGGTGGCGACCAATGCCGGACTCAATATCCATATTGACCTTCTGCGGGGCGCTAATACGCATCATATTATTGAGGCGGTTTTTAAGGCTTTTGCCCGGGCTTTTAAGGATGCCATAGAAATAGAACCACGTATGGAAGGAATATGGTCTTCCAAAAAAGTTCTCTAGTATAGGGGAGATTAATTGATGATTATTTATCCTGCCATAGATTTAAAGGACGGCCAATGCGTACGCTTGGTGCAGGGGCGGGCGGAGGATAAAACGGTTTATTCTAATGACCCGGCTAAGATAGCCCTCGCTTTTCAAGAAGATGGTGCTACATTCTTACATATTGTAGACCTCGACGGGGCTTTTCAGGGCAGTCCGCAGAATTATAAAACTATTGCCGCGATAGCTGCTGCGATAGACATTAATTTTCAAGTAGGGGGAGGCTTGCGCCGATTTAAAGATGTGGAGGAGCTGCTGAATTTGGGAGCTAATCGGGTGATTATCGGGACCCGGGCTGTTTCCCATCCGGATTTCATAGTCGGCTTATTGGGCAAATTCGGCCCGGAGCGTATTGTTTTGGGCCTAGATGCTAAGGAAGGCATGGTGGCAGTCGAAGGATGGCTATCTACTTCTTCTTTCAGCGCCATAGAGTTTGCTCTGCAGATGAAAGCACTGGGGGTACAAAGGGCTATTTATACCGATATAGCTCGTGACGGGCTTCTGCAAGGTCCTAATCTGGCAGCTATTGAGGAAATGGCGCAAAGCAGCGGCTTGGAGATAATCGCCTCTGGCGGGGTTAGTAGCCTGGAAAACATTCAAGCCTTAAAAGAGTTGGAAGACTATGGGGTAAGTGGTGCTATTATCGGCAAGGCCCTTTATGATGGCAAGCTAAGCTTAGCGGATGCTCTGCGGGTAGCAGGCTCATAGATTCTATTAAATGGGGTGGTTTGATGAAGCTTAAAAGAATAATTCCCTGTTTGGATATACACGGGGGCCGGGTAGTTAAGGGAAGCAATTTTATTAATCTGCGGGATGCTGGTGATCCGGTGGAATTGGCAGCTTTCTATGAGAAGGAAGGTGCCGATGAACTGGTATTCCTGGATATCAGCGCCACGGTGGAAGAACGGAAGACTACAGTGGGGCTGGTCAAGCGAGTCGCAGCGCAACTCTCCATTCCCTTTATCGTGGGCGGGGGGATAAGAACTTTGGATGATATCGCTCATATACTAGAGGCGGGGGCAGATAAGGTTTCGATAAATTCTGCTGCTATAAAAGACCCCCAGCTTATTGAACTAGGTGCAGATAGATTTGGTCGCCAAGCTATCGTGGTAGCGATTGACGCCAAGCAGAGTGAGGAAAACTTTTGGGAAGTCTATACTGATGGAGGAAAACTTGCTACCGGCTTAGATGCGAGGGCTTGGGCGCGGGAAACGGAGAGCCTGGGTGCCGGAGAAATACTATTGACCAGCATGGACCGGGATGGCAGCAAGGGCGGCTATGATGTAGCGTTAACCCGGGCTGTAAGTGAGCAGGTAAAGATACCGCTTATCGCCTCAGGCGGAGCCGGCAAACTAGAACACCTTTATGAGGCTATTAGTCTAGGCCAAGCCGATGCGGTTCTTTGTGCTTCGATATTTCATTTTCGGGAATATACGGTGCGGCAGGCCAAGGAGTACTTGGCTAACAAAGGAGTCTTAGTGCAATTATGATAGATGATTTAAAATTTGATGAAAAGGGCTTAATCCCGGCAATAATCCAGGATTTTCGGACTGGTCAGGTGTTGATGCTGGCCTATATGAACAAAGAATCGCTTGCCCGCAGCCAGGAAAGCGGCAAAACTTGGTTTTATTCCCGCAGCCGCCGTAGGTTATGGCAAAAGGGGGAGGAATCGGGGCATATCCAGAAGATAAAGGGAATATCATTTGATTGTGATAACGATTGTTTGCTGGTTAAAGTGGAGCAAACCGGGGCAGCCTGCCATACCGGACACTACAGTTGTTTCTACCGTAACCTGGAAGGGGAAGAAGTGGAAAGACCGGTATTTGATATGTCGTCAATTTATGATTCCGCCGGCAGTGGTCCGGGAATCCTTTATGAATTATATGACATCATTCAGGAACGCAGGGAGAAAATGCCGGAAGGCTCCTATACCGCCTATCTTTTTGAAAATGGCCTGGACAAAATCCTAAAAAAGGTCGGTGAGGAGAATGCAGAAGTTATTATCGCCGCTAAAAACCGGGATAAGAAGGAATTGGTCTACGAAACCTCCGATTTGCTTTATCACCTGTTGGTGCTGCTGGTAGAACAGGGAGTAAGCCTCCCCGAGATTTTTACCGAACTAAAATCCCGCCGCTAAAGTGGCCCCCTGTCATTGCCACGTCGCTCTGTCCCTCGCAATGACAGGGGCGTTAGATATTCCATGCACAGTGCTGTAGTTCTGGGCGTGCCCCCTGTCATTGCTATGAAAGGGGTTTTTAGACGCAGATTTACGCTGACCCTTCGGGCGCTGATGGACGCTGATAATATCTTAACCACTGAATAGCGGATGCCCTGAC
Source organism: uncultured Syntrophomonas sp. (assembly GCA_964422685.1). Taxonomy (GTDB): domain Bacteria; phylum Bacillota; class Syntrophomonadia; order Syntrophomonadales; family Syntrophomonadaceae; genus Syntrophomonas. The sequence goes on from CAYRCG010000015.1 coordinate 15,478, forward strand.
CCTTTTGTTTACCGTGGTGCACGTAGTGCGTGAAAATTCCGAGCGCAGCGAGGAATCTTACCCTTCCGCCATCCGCCTTCCGTCATCCGCCCTAGTGCAGGGGCAGATTTCCTAATTCTCTGAGATTCGTTATTTGATGCGATTTTATAGAATCCTGGGATAGGGTATAAAGGTTATCGCCTATATATAAAATACGCTGTATGTTTTTGCTATCCTGATACCAATAGTCACCAGCTCGTTGATAATCTGCCGGGCTTAGATGGGTGATGCGACCCTGTAAATGGAATCCCCTTTTCAGATTAATCTGATATACATAGGCCCCCTGGAAAGAGAATTTACCATAGGCGGGGAAGCCGGTCCCCAGCTGCTGCTTTTTATCCTTTTCGCTTAAGGTGCTAACAGTGACCGGGAAGGCAAGCAGGTTCTTCTCCCGGGAAAAGAGCAGGGCTTTATGGTCGTACAGCAACTCCGAATGGGTTCCCCGATCACCTATGATTTCGTGAGATATTTCCCGGGGATTATTGACATCAGAAACATCGAAAAGGGCTACTTTCATACCCTGATCATAGGCTTGAGGTTCACCATTCCTATCTTTAAGCTCTATTGTTTCCTTGCCGAAACCGATAATATGTTTTTCATCATAAGGATGCAGATAATCACTATAGCCGGGGATTTTCAATTTGCCCAGTATGGCTGGTTTGGCCGGATCCTGCAAATCTATGACGAAAAGAGGGTCGACGGTTCTAAAAGTAACCATGTAAACCCTGTCCCCCATGAAGCGGGTGGAATAAATCTTCTCCCCGGGAGCAACGCCCTCCAGCTTGCCGGCAATGTTCATTTCCCGGTCGAGAACATAGATATTATTCTTGGAGGTATTTTCATCCTCACGCCAGATTTCTCCTGTAGTCGTGGCGATACGAAAATATGATTTATCTTCGTCCATGGAAAACTGATTAAGTATTATCCCCGGAACCTCGCCTTTACCTTTATATTCAACCTTTCCCGCTAATAAGCCGAAACGATATACTTTGGTTTTAGCATCTTCTGCGGGGGTGGGGAATTGGCTATCCCTGAGCAAAGGTCGAAAAGGCTCCTGTCGGCTAACAGCAATATAGAGATTGCTGGCGGAGGCATAGATGTTTTCGCCGTTGCCTAGGCAGGTTTTTAACTGGGCAGGATCATTGCGCTCGATATCAACGGCAGCGATAAGGATATAGGCGGGGTATATCTCCCCGGGAAAATAGTTTATCTTAGCACAATCGATTTGTTTGAAATCGTCACTAACAGCAGTATCACGATAAGAGGGAAGGAGTCTATTTTCATCTTCCTGAATTTGATACCAATTAAGGTGACGATTGCTTACCAGATAGAGATTAGAACCGATTTTACGCGATGAAAGATAGTTACCCTCCAATTCTAATTCACGGCATTTTTTTATCTGCTTCTTATCACTGATATCGTATAACAGGGCTAGAACACCGGATTCTCGCGGTGTAGGGGGAGGGTAAATCCTTATCTTGCTTTCCGTTCTTGGCATGGGTTGGGCATATACTTCGCTGTAAGTATCTCCTATCACTACCAGGTGTTTGCTATCCAGGAAGAGCTCGCGGGGGGTAAAACCCGGGCTATCGAGCTTAATTCGGCTTACCACTTGCATCTGACCGGCTGGGATTGCCTTTATAACGACAACCTCCTGCCGGTTGACCTGGTAGATATAATTACCATCGGTTTTTACTATGTCGGCTTCATCTACACCCTGCACCTGCACATTAGTAGCAGAATAATCCGCTGAAGTCCGGTTCGATGATAGGCCAGCCTTAAAGTTTTGTGCCTTGTTGCCGCTACCGGCTGCGCCTGCTACTTCATTCTGAGCCAACGGAGGCGCTATTGCCATGTCTTCCATTATTAGTTTTTCTTTATTGCGCAGCATCTGGTCGGAATTAATACCCATACTTTTTTCATATTCCGCCAGCAGACTTTTCAAGTTTTTCATACTTCCTACTGTGGGCAGGGGTTCCACTGGTTTTTTGGCAGCGGTGACGGTCATACTATTCGGGGCATGCCATAAAATGGAGACAAATAAGAGCAAAAGGGCAATTATTGCCACAGATGCCCCCCAAGATTTCTTTTTTTTCAACAAAACTACTCCCTCCTTTTCTTTTACCATATTTACGCTAGGGGGTGGAAAATCTTTCAGTAGGGCCTGGAACCTTTGCTCCTTAGGAAAGGAGGGAAATAACAAATAGTGATACAAAGGATGGGGTAAAGATTCCTCACTGTGTTCGGAATTATCGTGCAGCAGAGCCGCACCACGATAAACGAAAAGAGTCGGGCATCCGCTGTTTAATGGTTGAGATATTATCAGCGTCCATCGGCGCCTGAAGGATCAGCGTAAATCTGCGTCTAAAAACTTCTTCCATAGTAATGACATCGTCACGGCAAAGAACGCAGCGACCATCCCGTCATTGCGAAAAGCGCAGCGACGTGGCAATCTTAATGAAGTTGGTAAGTTGGAAGGGTAGAATGCAGGAAAGAACGGGGGCGGGGAATTATCTTGACAAAAAAGCGGAGAATTGGTTAAATGAACTTGATAATCATTATCAGCCAAAACGAAAGGATTACGGATAGGCTTACTTAATAATAGATAGGGGTAGATAGTAATGGAGAAGCTTATAATCTTGGCTCTTTTTGCACTGGCGGCCTTTATTGTCATATCTAGAATAAGGAAAACGCTAAAAGCCTTCTCGCGGGATGAGAAAACAGGCTATAACCCCTGCTCAGCTTGTGCAAAATCATGCGCCTCATGCCAAAAGAATGATACTATATAGACTTCTAGATACTGAAAAGATTCTAATAAAAAACATAAAAATGATGGAGGTATGGAGGATGAGTAAAACCCTGAAAGACCTGCTTCCGGGTGAAAAGGCCCGAATCAAGGCTATTACAGGAAAAGGCAATGTAAGGCGCCGGATAATGGAGATGGGTTTAGTTCCGGGAGTTGAGCTTACCATGGAAAGGTATGCTCCTTTAGGCGACCCGGTGGAGGTTAGCAATCCGGGTTTTTTCCTGTCTTTGCGCAAAGAGGAAGCAGACACCATTATTCTGGAAGAAAACGCCTAAGGGGGGAGCAGCGATGCCGGAGAAGAGAATAGTAATAGCATTGGCGGGGAACCCCAATTCAGGCAAAACCACGATTTTCAATAATATTACCGGGGCTCGCCAGCATGTGGGAAATTACCCTGGAGTTACTGTAGAGAAAAAAGAAGGAAGATTGAAATATAAAGGATATGAGATAAAAGTTATCGATTTACCGGGGACCTATGGGCTTTCTGCCTACTCTCCCGACGAACTGGTTGCGAGAAATGCCGTAGTAAACGAAAAACTCGACCTGGTGGTTAATATTGCGGATGCTTCTAATTTAGAGCGCAGTCTTTACTTGAATACCCAGTTAAAAGAGCTGGAAGTGCCTATGGTACTGGTGCTCAATATGGCTGATGTAGCGGAAAAGAATGGCGTATTAGTCGATTATGAATTGGTATCACAGCTCTTAGGTATGTTGGTAGTAAGGGCAGTCGGCAGCAGAAATGAAGGCATGACGGATATGCTGGATGCGGTGGTGGATACTTTTACCGGGGCCAAAAAACCGGCGGAGAGAGTCTTGCATTATCGCCCCGAAATCGAGGCAGAAATCAATGAATTGCAGGAAGTGCTATCAATTGGGAAATCTGCTTATAACTCTGAAGCGGCTGCATTTAGTAGTGGGGGAGTTATAAACTACCCTTGGCGTTGGTCTATAATAAAACTATTGGAAAATGATCGTGAATTGCTAGGGGCACTAGGAAATGACCCCGATAACCAGATTATACTAGACAGAGTCAGGCTGAGCCGCCAGCGGATTGCCGATAAAATCGGTGACGATACAGAGATGGCTATGGTAGAAGATCGCTATGCCTTTATCCGTGGAGTTTGTCGCGAAGCCTGTCATCAAAGGATAATAAATCAGCAATCGCTTACCGAGAAAATCGATAATATCCTATTGAACCGCGCTCTGGGAATACCCCTGTTCCTAGGAATGATGTGGCTCCTGTTTCAGCTTACTTTCGCTCTGGGAACCCCTCCGATGGAATGGCTGGAAGCTGGTTTCGCCGCCCTGGGGGAATGGATTAATAGCGTAATGGACGATAGCCTTCTTCGCTCCTTATTGGTGGATGGAATAATCGCCGGGGTAGGGGGGGTAATTGTTTTCCTGCCCAATATCCTATTATTATTCCTGGGCATTGCCTTCTTAGAGAGCACCGGCTATATGTCCCGCGCTGCTTTTGTTATGGACAAGATTATGCATAGGGCGGGCTTGCATGGCAAATCCTTTGTGCCTATGCTAATCGGCTTCGGTTGCACGGTACCAGCCTTAATGGCTACCCGCATACTGGAAAACCCCCGTGATCGTTTAGTTACAATGCTGGTTACACCTTTGATGAGCTGTGGGGCGCGCCTTCCTGTTTATACCCTACTGATCGGCGCTTTTTTTGCTCCCCGGTTTGCCGGCAACATTCTATTTTCTTTGTATATTATAGGCATTGCCCTGGCTATTATCATGGCCCGGGTATTCCGCACCTGGATTTTACCCGGCGAAAACGAGCCTTTTGTAATGGAATTACCTATTTATCGTCTGCCTACTTTAAAAAGTGTCCTGGTTCTTATGTGGGAAAAAGCGTGGCTCTATTTAAAGAAAGCCGGAACAGTAATCCTGGCCTTATCTATTATTATATGGGGCTTATTTACTTTCCCTCTCGTCGATAAAGACGGAAATGAATTTGCTACCATACCCCAACAGGTGGAGAATAGCTATGCCGGACGCGCCGGGAAACTAGTAGAGCCGATGCTAAAACCCATAGGGCTGGATTGGAAAACCGGTGTGGCTTTGATAGCCGGCTTTGGTGCCAAAGAAATAGTAGTAAGTACTTTAGGTACATTATATAGTATAGAAGAAGATAAAGCGCTGCTGGAGGGAGATGAACCGGCCAAGAAAAGCTTTGCCCAAAGGGCTCGGGAACAATCAGGCTTTACCCCCCTGGTGGCTTATGTGTTTATGCTGTTTATCCTGATTTATGTCCCTTGTTTGGCAACAATTGCGGTGATGAAACGGGAAACTAATGGCTGGAAATGGCCTCTTTTTACTATAGCCTATACCACTAGCTTGGCCTGGGTAGTATGCTTCCTAGTATACCAGGGAGGGTTGCTGCTAGGGATTGGGGTCTGAGCCCTTGCGCCCAAAGCGATGAAAATGGATGTAATAGGGGGAACCTTTGGCTCCCTGCTAGTTTAACCCCTCGTATTTATAAATTCATGTTAGCGGAGGTTTTAATGAATGGAGTTAAGTCTGGAATGTCTGCCGTGTTTAGTCAATCAAGCGGCAAGATTAGTTAAGACCCATTTGGATGATGAAAAAGAACAGTGCGCTTTGGTGAAAAAAATCATGTTCGAGATTGCTTCAAGTGATGAAACCGATAGCACTCCCTATATAGCCCATAAGATGCAGCGGATGGTCAGGGAAGCCCTGCAAAACCCTGACCCGTATAAAAAGGATAAGCATTACTATAATTCCGAGATGCTGAAATTAGAGGGAGAATTTTCGGAATTGATTGAATCGGCGGATGATAAGCTGGAAATGGCCTTAAAGCTAGCGGCGGCAGGGAATATAATCGATTTTGGCCCGGGACATAGTATAAGCAGAGCCAAGGTTTTAAAGGTAATAGAAGAGACATTGGGTAAGGAATTCGACCAAGAGGTGTTTGCCGCTTTGAAAGATGATTTGTTATCAGCTCGCAAACTCCTTTATTTGGGGGATAATGCCGGAGAGATAGTTTTTGATAAAATGTTCATAAAAGCGATGAAGGAAGAAAATTCCGAATTAGAGGTGGATTTTGCTACCCGGGGTGCCCCGGTTTTAAACGATGTTACCGAGGAAGATGCCTATTTCGTAGCTATGGATACTTATGCTAATATTATCAATAATGGAACGGATATACCGGGAACGGTCTTAGAACACTGTCCCGATAGCTTCCGTAGGACCTTTAATAAGGCTGATCTAATTATAGCTAAGGGGCAGGGTAACTTTGAATCATTACACGGGATAGGGCGGGATAATCTTTACTATATCTTTTTATGTAAATGCGATTTGCTTATGAGAAAGTGCGGGGTGCTGAGAAACGATATCGTATTGGTGAGAGAATAAAATGGCAATGCTATACTATACTCACATGACGCGGGGGCACAAACAATAATGAAAATGCGCCTTAGGCTGGGAATGACCGGGCGTTGTGTCATTGCGAGGAGCA
>CAYRCG010000016.1:0-21797 GCA_964422685.1 uncultured Syntrophomonas sp.
AGCTGCCGGTGTTGCCCATGCGCAGACGGCGAGCAGTATATTCTATTAAGCCGCCATACCTACGAAGCTATTTTCGTATTAACCCCCATGACCCGGGGTCACAAACAACGATGAAAAGGGAGCTTGAGGGCTCTTGAACGGTAAGAAGTAGCGGGTAGTTACTAATACGCCTCACGCCTCACCCCTCACTCCTCACCATTCCATACCCCTCACGCCTCACCATTTCATACTAACCCGATTTATACTCCCAATTCCTTTGCCAAGGCCGCAAAAGCGGGGATGGAGTTCTTTATAGTTTTAGAATCCACACAATAAGCTACCCGGAAATAGCCCGGGCAGGCGAAACCAGTTCCGGGAACTAACAGGAGATTATACTTTAAAGCCCTCTGCACGAATTCTATATCATCAGGCAATGGAGAACGGGGGAAAAGATAAAAGGCCCCTTGCGGTTTGACGCAGGAGAAGCCTAGGGCAGTCAATTGCTCATAGAAAAAGTCACGGCGCCGTTGGTATTCACCGGTATCGGGCAACTCATCCAGGGACATAGCCACTAATTTTTGGAACAAAGAAGGGGCATTGACAAACCCTAAGGTGCGGTTAGCAAAGTTAAAACCGGCCATTAGGCCTTCAACATCTACGATTTCCGGGCTGGCGGCTATATAGCCGATGCGCTCACCGGGCAAAGCCAGAGATTTGCTGAAGGAATTGACCAGGACGCAATGAGGGAAAATCTTTAATAGCGATGGGACCACGATGCCATCATAAACTAGCTTAGTATAGGGTTCATCGGAAATAACCAGGATACTATGGCCGTATTCTTTTTCCTTGCGCGCCAATATATCAGCTAGGGCTTTCATGGTTTTTTCATCATAGACTACCCCGCTAGGGTTATTGGGGGAGTTAAGGATAATAGCCTTACAGCGGGGGGTCACGGATTTATCTAGGGCAATGAGGTCAGGCAGGAAATTTGCGTCGGTAGGCACCACTACGCTTTTTCCCCCGTGATTATCCACATAAAAACCGTACTCCACAAAATAGGGGGAAAAGATTATTACCTCTTCACCGGGATTAAGGATAGTTTTCAGAACCACATTAAGACCACCGGCTGCACCGCAGGTCATTACTATGTGATCGAGGGTCAGAGCCTCACCGGTTTCTTCCTGTAGTTTATTAGCAATTCTTGCCCTCACTTCCGGATAACCGGCATTAGGCGTATAACGGTGTATGCCTGCGGATTCTTCTGTAATTAGTTTCAGCAGATTTTCCCGGACTCTCTGTGGTGGTTCATAATCAGGATTGCCTAGGCTAAAATCGAATACCTTCTCCGCCCCGTGTATTTGACGCAACCTGTTTCCCTCTTCAAACATTGCCCTTATCCAGGAGGCGTTATTAATATCATGGCGAATTTTTTCTGCTAACATATAATCATTCTCCTTTTTCGATTAAACGCTGGGGGTGTGCCGAGTATGGATAACCCTTTTCCCAATATGATACATTAAGGAATCCTCCGCGGGAAGCAGATTTTCAATTTATATGAATACGGGTGTCTAAGACTTCGCTGGTCGTTAAAACCGATTGCGAGTTGGTGTCGGGGTTTCACCCGTTACCTAGGACCATGTTGACATATGCCCAGAACCGGGCTAGAATCAAAGCTGAATAAAGGTTCTGTAGTTCAGTCGAATTGACCAGAATAGGAGAGACGAAAATGGCGCGGGTACCCAGATGTCGCCGGGTAGAGTTTATGCCTAGGGTGGATTGCTTTAAGCCTGCAGGTACACCTCTATCGCGCTTGGAAGAGACACAGATAAAAGTAGAAGAATTGGAAGCCATACGGTTGAAGGATCATTTGCGTCTGGAACAGGAAGAATGTGCAGTGAGGATGCAGGTTTCTCGTCCTACCTTCCAAAGGATACTGGTTGAAGCCCGGGCAAAAATCGCTTACGCTTTATGTACCGGTCAGGCGATTCGTATCGAAGGGGGAAACTACTGTGTAGGTACGGGTTATTGCCGGCGTCGGCAAAGGGAAATCCGGGAGGGAGAATCCTGTGACTTCAGGGATACGGTTGCCGGGAGTGAAAGCACTGATAGTGATGAATAATCTTCGTATCCGGGCTTAAATTTATATGGTATTCAGTGATACATATCATTTCGGATTAGCTTGTGGTTGTGGCTTCAACCATAAGCTAATCTTATTTTCTGCTTTTTTAGGCTACTTGCTGGGGAAGGGCGATTATCCATTGTCATTGCTACGAATAACGGTTTAAGGGTTCCACATCGCTGCGCTCCTCGCAATTTTCATGCACTATGTACACCACGGTAAACGAAAGGGGTTAAGGCATTCGCTGTTTAATGGTCGGGATACTATCAGTGTCACAGTGCCGGAAGGGTCAGCGTAAATCTGCGTCTAAAAACCCTTCCATAGCAATGACGGGGGTGGGAGGCTTTGCTTCTCGCCTTCCGAACACACGGGTCAGCAAAGCCAAAAGCAACTATTTGCTTCCGGGGCGGGGTAATTAGGGCAATTTTGGCTGATTTGTGTTAAATTAATAGTAATAGTAGTTCGGATTGCAGGCCGGGATAAACTGCTTTTTATGCGGGATCAAAAAAGTTTACATAAACGGGAGGCGGGGATGGAAACCATCTATGGGTATCTGGAAAGGATAAGCTACTGTAATGAAGAAAGCAACTTTGTAGTAGCTAAACTTAAAGAAAAAGGGAAAAGGGAGTTAAGTTCCGTAGTAGGCAATATGGTGGGAGTAAACCCGGGAGAAGCCCTGCAACTGACCGGAAAATGGCAACATAATCCGAAATATGGCATGCAGTTTCAGGTAAATTCCTACGAAACCATAGTGCCGGCTACAGTAAGGGGAATGGAAAAATACCTGGGTTCAGGGTTAATCAAGGGAATAGGGCCGGTTATGGCCAAAAGGATAGTCAAACGCTTCGGTGTGAAGGCCTTAGACATTATCGAGCAGCAACCCGAACACTTGCTAGAGGTCAGCGGAATAGGGCCCAAGCGTCTGGAGATGATTACCCGGGCCTGGGAAGAACAAAGGGAAGTAAAAGAGATCATGATCTTCCTGCAAGGGCATGGGGTAGCCGCTTCTTATGCTGCTAAGATATATCAGCGCTATGAAAATGAAGCTATCAAAGTAGTGAAGGAAAACCCCTATCGCCTGGCGGCAGAAGTCCGAGGCATAGGCTTCTTGACCGCTGATCGTATTGCTCAGCAGCTAGGGATTGACCCCCATTCATTATTGCGCGCCAAAGAAGGGATAGTATTTGTCCTGAACCAGTACATTAATGACGGGCATGTCTATTGCCCCCGGGATACTTTGTTACAGGAAGCGGGAGAAGCCCTGCAAATTACCGAGGGGTTGGTGGAGCAGGCCCTGGAGGAATTATTGCAGGAGCGGCGTCTGGTAGCTGAAACAATGCAGCTCGCCGGGGAAGACGGGGAGAGTGAAACTATAGCGGTCTATCTGATGCCTTTTTTTATTGCCGAAATGCAAAGCGCTCTATTGTTGCAGGCTTTACGGGAGGAAAAAAGTGTGGTTCGTCCGCTGGATGTAGAAAAAGCGGTGGAGTGGGCGGGGCAAAAGCTTAAGATTAAACTAGCCCAGCGGCAAAAAGAAGCGGTGGCTACAGCGGTAAGCGAAAAGATAATGATAATAACCGGAGGACCGGGGACCGGCAAGACCACTATAGTAAATGCTATCACCAAGATATTGGCGGCCCTAAGACTTAGGATTACTATGGCGGCACCCACCGGGAGAGCTGCGCGCCGGCTGAAGGAGAGCACCGGTCTGGAAGCGATGACCATTCACCGTTTGTTGGAATTCAGCCCCCGCGGGGGAGGGTTTACCCGGAACCGGGAGAATCCTTTGCATACCGATGTAGTGATCGTTGATGAAAGTTCCATGATTGACAGCCTGCTCATGTACAACCTGTTGAAAGCCATTCCCCCTAAGGCTATCTTGATCTTGGTCGGAGATGTTAACCAGCTTCCTTCCGTAGGACCGGGCAATGTCTTGCAAGATTTAATTGCCTCAGGCTGTTTCCCGGTTATAGAATTAACGGATATCTTCCGTCAGGCGCGGGGCAGCCGGATAGTATATAATGCTCATCGTATCAATCAGGGTAAATTCCCTTTCCTGCCGGAGGCCGGGGAGGAAAGTGATTTCTATTTTATAGAGGAAAAAGATGCCGAAAAAGCCCTGGATAAGATACTAGCCCTTTGCCAACGCCGTATCCCGGGCTATTTTAAATTTCATCCTATCAGGGATATCCAAGTAATGAGCCCTATGAATCGGGGGCTTATCGGGGTACATAATCTTAACGTGGAATTACAGCAAAGGCTGAACCCTAAAAAAGCGGGGATTAGCCGGGGGGGCAGGAATTTTCATATCGGTGACAAGGTTATGCAGTTAGTCAATAACTACGACAAAGGAGTATATAACGGTGATATAGGCTGGGTAAAAAGTTTTAACTTGGAAGAACAGAAAATGGAGGTAGAATTCGAGGATTACCCGGTGGTATATGAATTTTCCCAGTTGGATGAATTGCAATTAGCTTATGCCTGTTCTATACATAAAGCCCAGGGTAGTGAATATCCGGCGGTGGTTATTCCACTTTTAGAGCAACATTATATATTGTTGCAGCGTAATCTCCTTTATACCGGGGTTACCAGAGCACGCAAATTGGTAATAATCGTAGGCAGCAAAAAAGCCCTGCATATCGCTATTAGCAATGACAAGCCCCGCATCAGGAATACCGGCTTGAAGGAGCGCCTGATGAGGACGGGGAATTATGCCAAAAGCGGGAATTAGACCGGATATGGCGAAAGATTAAAAACCTTGAAGAATTTAGAAAGGGGTATTATTATGCCGGATTATTCTTTATTAGACCAGCCGGTTTTGCTGGATTACCTATTCTTTCCCCGCCAGGAGCTCCGCCCTGCTCCGCCGGGTAGTTTTGACCTGCAGGTAGAGGTAGAAGATGCTGTTTCCATACATTGCCGTTTCTATTTCGGGAATAACGAATGGCCCTGGATGTTGTATTTTCATGGCAATGGTGAGGTAGTGAGTGATTATAATGAAATCGCCCGGCTTTATCAGGCGCAGAGGATAAATCTGGTGGTAGCAGACTACCGGGGTTATGGAGGCAGCAACGGCAGACCCACCTTCGTTCATCTAGTAGCCGATGCCCATAAGATATATGCGGCGGTAAGGGCAGAAATTTCCCGACGGGAGCTGAATCCCGAGCTTTGGCTCATGGGTCGCTCTTTGGGAAGTATTTCCGCTTTGGAACTAGCTTTTCACTACCAAAAAGAGGTTTTAGGGTTGATAATAGAAAGCGGTTTTGCTTCTTTGACCAGGCTGATTAAAGGTCTGCAACTGCCGGCGGATTACAAAGTAATGGAGCCGATAGAACAGGAATGCCTGCGGATGTTGGGGCAGATAAGGATACCGGCTTTGGTTATTCATGGAGAGGAAGACAACTTGGTTTACCTGCGGGAAGGGAAATTGGTATTCGAAGGGCTGGGCAGTCTGAAGAAGGAAATGCTAATAATCCCCGGTGCCGGGCATAATGATGTGATAATAATGGATATCAGCCTTTATTTCGGGGCTATCGGCGATTTTGTACATGGCAAGGGAAAGTAATGGTTTAGTTTGATTTATCTGCCATTGCCGGAGAAATGAGGAGCGAATAATCTGTTCCAGAGGCTACTGCCAGAAACTACCGATTAGCCGGAGGGCGGCACAAGAAAAATACAGCCCGAATAGAAGTTTTATCGTAGAAGGCTTGAATTTTTTTATGCTGGCGGCCCCTAACTGGGCCCCTACTATAGTGCCTGCAGCTAGGGCTAGGGAGGCTTCCAAAAGAACATAATCCTGTAAAAGCTTGATAATGCCCCCTACAATAGTTATGGGGATTACTGCAAGCAGGGAAGTGCCTACTGCCAGGTAGATAGGGAAGCCAAAAAGATAGGTCATCCCCGGCACCAGCAGGTATCCTCCCCCCAAGCCCAAAATACCGGTCAAAAAACCCACTACCATACCGAGGACCGCCAATCCCAAAGGTTTTTCCCGGATAGCCGTAATTGCTTCCGGTGAATCACTTTGTTGCCGGGAAAAAAGACCTTCCCAGATCATAAATAAACCGGGGAAAATGAAAAAGATGCCTAGCAACAGATTGAGTAGATTTATATGTATAGATAGTACCTGGAAAAAATAAGAGCCTATTAGGATACCCCCTATCCCTCCCAAAGAGATATAGACTATACTCGGACGATGGGCATTGCCGCGGACCAAGTGGGCAAAACCTCCGGAAATGGCGGTGAAAACTACTGCGAAGAGAGTAGTGCCTACAACCATAGGGGTGGGGTAGCCGAAGGCAAATTGGAGCAGGGGTAGCATAATGATACCACCCCCTATACCTAATAGGCCTCCGAAGTAACCGGCCATGATACCGACAGCTAGTAACAGGAAAAGCTCTGGGGCGTCCGGTTGGGGAAGGACAGGATCTATCGCCAAGTGGGAGCGGTTCCATAATACCCAGGCTAGGGCTATAATAATTATTAATAATAACGCGATGACAAAAGCGTATTTTTTCAGGAGATTCTTGGGGTTCATTAATAGCGCCCTTCTTTCAGGATTAAGTCTACTACAGGGGAATAACTTCTGTCACCTGTTTCGTGGTTCGTGGTGTTAGTAAGGGACACGCTTCAATTGATGCTTAATGCTCGTTAATTGACTATGGGAACGGCCATGCCGATTTATAGAATAAAGTTGGAGAGAACATTTTGACTATATTATTCATTTTTACTACCGCTTTTATTACCGGACTATCAGGCGCTATAGTACCAGGGCCTTTACTCAGTTTTACCATGGCGGAAACGCTAAAGAGGGGCTTTAGGGCCGCACCCTTAACCATTTTGGGACATGGTATTTTAGAATTGGCTTTGATTCTAGCCATCCTAGGTGGTTTGTCGGTATATTTGCAAAAACCGGCTGTATTTAACGCTATTGCCTTGATAGGAGGACTTTTTCTCCTATGGATGGGTATTAGTTTGATTAGGGATGGAATGAAGGGAGGGCTTTCTCCTCTTCCAACGAAAATAGGAGAACAGGAAGCAAATGTGGCTCCTTCCCGCAATGATAAACGATTAGGTTTAAGAGCTTCTTCCATAGCAGCAACCCCAGAAGGATATACCCCTAAAAGAGGATTGCATCCGGTAGCCGGGGGTATTTTAATCAGTTTAGCTAACCCCTATTGGATTCTGTGGTGGATTACCATCGGATTAGGTTATCTCAGCCTAGCCTTAAAAAGTGGCAACGCAGGGGTTATATCTTTTTTTTCCGGTCATATCTTAGCAGACCTAGGTTGGTATTCCTTGGTAGCGGCGGCGCTTTGTGGGGGCCGCAAATTTTTGCATGATGCTGTTTTTCACGTTCTAATCATAGGTTGCGGCATTTTTCTTTTAGTTTTAGGGGCCTATTTTATCTATATGGGATTTCGGGGTTAAAAACCTAAAACCAATGTTCCTGGCCATAGCGCATATAAGAATATAGTGGTATCGGTTAAATACCTGGTTTTATCGGACTTGAAAAGGAGAGAAGGATATGCTAGTTGGCAAAAAAACAGCTATTTCTGGCTTCGGGGAGTTAAGGCCCCTGAAAGACTCCGGGGGGAAAACAAGCCTGGAATTATTAGCCGAAGCTGCGGCCCTAGCTATAAAGGATGCAGGGCTAAGCAAGAACGATATCGACGCTTTGTTGCTTACTCCTCCCAGTGAAGACAGCTCTTTCATGTGGCCGGCACAGGTAGCGGAGTACTTGCAACTTACGCCTGTTTTTCTGAATGTGGTTGAATTAGGTGGAGCCAGTGCGGTGGGGGCAGTGGCTAGGGCATCACTATTGGTCGCAGCCGGGGTTTGTCGGCATTGTCTTTGCCTGAGCGGAGGGGTTTGGGATAGTCAGGTTTTCAATAGTCCTGAAGGGAAATTAGCGGTGATGTCGCAAGCGGAAATCAAGCATGAGTTGCCTTTGGGGCCTATGGGATTTAACTCAGCTTATGCCCTGGTAGCTAGGCGGCACATGTATGAATACGGTACTACGGCGGAACAACTAGCCAAAGTCGCCGTTGACCAGAGAGAAAATGCCCTGCTTAATCCTGAGGCCCTTTTTAATGATAAAGCACTCACTATCGAAGAAGTGTTATCCTCCCCCATGATCGTTGACCCCATTCACCTATTGGAGATTGTACGGCCCTGCAGCGGGGCAGCCGCAGTAATCGTCAGCTCTTTGGAGGAAGCTCTCGATATGCCCCATACCCCGGTATCCATATTAGGCTGGGGTGAAGCCTGTACCCATAATTCCATCATCTATGCCCCCTCCTTGACTAGCAGTCCGGTAAAGATGGCGGCCAAACGAGCTTTTCAAATGGCTGCTTTGTCTCCTAAGGATATGGATATGCTTTCCTTATACGATTGCTATCCTATTACTGTATTGATAACTTTGGAAGATGCCGGTTTCTGTCCCCAGGGAAGTGGTGGAGATTTTGTGCAGTCAAATGATTTGACCTACCGGGGCAGCTTGCCTTTGAATACCCATGGCGGGCAGCTCTCCTGTGGCCAGGCTTCCTATGCCGGCGGTATGTCCCACCTTACCGAAGTGGTGCGGCAATTGCGCGGTGAAGCAGGCAAGCGGCAAGTGAAGAAAAAAAACCTGGCTTTTGTCAACGGTAATGGCGGGGTTTTTAGCACCGAATGCAGTATGATTTTGGGGAGGGAAGGGTAAGCTTATGGAATACCAGGAGTTTTACCAGGAGAAACTAGATATAGGTGAACTTTATTTGCAATTTTGCCCAGAATGCAAGGAATATATATTTTACCCGCGCCGCTTTTGCCCCAAATGCCTGCAGGTTGATTGGGAGTGGAGAAGGCTCAGTGGGGAAGCGGTGCTTTATTCCTATACCATAGTTTATTTTAGTGCATTGCCGGAGTACAAGGGTGATATCCCTTATGCTTTGGCATTGGTAGAATTGGCGGAAGGGCCTCGTTTGTTAGCCCATCTGCCGGGGATGGCCTTGGAAAATCTGCAGGTGGGTATGAAGCTGCAATTTTGCCGCTATAGCCGGGAAGGGAGAAGCCTGCCTGCTTTTCGGGCACTACCTGTTTAAGGTCATATACTAACCCCCATGCGTAGGCGGCGAGCAGTATATTCTATTAAGCCGCCCCTCACGCCTCACCTTTTCATACTAAACTTTGGAGGTTGTAATGAAGCTGGCAGTTTTTGATTTTGACGGAACCCTTTTAAGCAAAGATACTTTGCCTTGTTTAGGCCGGGAATGGCTGAGGCAAAAAAGATCCATACTACGCTATATTTTGATTTATCTTCATATTGCTCCGGATCTGATCGGCTACCGGGTGGGAGTCATATCCCGGGAAAAGATGAAAGCAGCCGCCTTCCGAAAATTCAACCGATTATTTACAGGAATGAACGCTGAGGAGATAGAAGGCTTTTTTTGTGCAGCTTACCCCGGTTTAAGAAAACATTTCAATAGCCAGATAATCGATGAAATCGATTTAGCCCGGAGCGAGGGCTATCACACTGTACTGCTTTCAGGCTCTTATATCGAGCTGATGAAAATGGTAGCAGCTGATCTGGGCCTAGATACAGTTATCGCCGCGGAACTGGCCTTAAAGGATGGAATATTTGATCCCCAGGGAGATACCCCTTTTATTGATGGGGACAGTAAATGTTCTCTTCTGCAGGGGGCTTTTGCCGATCAAGAAGTAGACTGGGCGGGCAGTCGTTGTTTTGCTGATAGTGTGGCCGATGTAAAGGTAATGGGGATGGTGGGAGAAGCCATCGCGGTGAACCCTGACCCCGGCCTCCTTTCCTATGCCAAACAAGCCAACTGGAGGGTACTCAGCGGTTGAGGAATCCCGCCTTAACAGCATATCCTTGTTCCTCATGCATTTACCTTTCAATTCCCGCAGTATTTCTATCGCATCAAATACCTATTAAACGAAGAAGCAAAAGGAATGTCCCCCTGCTTCTGTCAACGCATCCTTTCATTAAATTTACTTCGCGGGATGATGTTTTCCCTGATAAGTCCCACCGTGATATTATCGCAGTTTAATAAAACCCTTCACGAAAGCCTCTTGATATGGAGAACACCCTCTGATATAATCGGTTAACTTACCGCTATTGTAGGCAGTAGCATGAGTTAAATATAAAAAGGAAGGAAGGGTAAAAATGACAAAGAAATTGGTGTTTAGCAAGGTAGAGCAAAACCATTTTCCGACCCTGGAACAGTTTGTTCCTATAGTGGATAGGGTTCATGGAGGAACTCACCCAGAATTCCATGAAGTTCGCCGATTATTTGAAACCATAAGCCGGAAAATCAAAGAAGATGGGGTGGAAAAGGCCGAGCTAAACGAGGAGTTTGCCCGGCTGCGTGAAGTTACAAATAATTATACCATTCCTGTTGATGTATGTGAGAGTTATGAAGCCGTTTATAATATGCTAGCCGAAGCTGATGAAGCTTATCGGGCTTAAGCGAATAGTGTTGAATATAGATGCAAAGATTTATTCTACGCCGCAAAAATAGTATAACCCTAATCAGCGCCATTTTGATCATAACAGCGTTTGTGAGCAAACTGGGATTTGCTAATATAGTCCTTTTTAATTGGACGCTAATTATCGCTTCCCTCCTAGGTATAGCACCGATTGCGATACAGGCATACCAAGCGTTAAAGGTCAAAGTGGTCAGTATCGATGTTTTAGTCACAATTGCAGTTACCGGGGCCTTGTTAATTAAGAACTACGAGGAATCCGCCATCGTTACATTCCTGTTCCTATTCGGAGCTTATCTGGAGCAGCGTACCCTGAATCAAACCCGTTCGGCAATTAAGGAATTGATGGAAATGGCGCCGGATAGCGCATGGAAACAGATGGAAAACGGGGATTTCGAAGAGGTAGACGTAGATGAAGTCGATGTCGGCGATATTCTGCTGGTGAAAACGGGTGCCAAAGTGCCGGTTGATGGCACAGTATTAACCGGGGAAGGCTACATTAATGAGGCCAGCATTACCGGTGAGCCGGTCCCGGTGGGCAAAAAGGCCGATTCCGGTGTCTATGCGGGGACGATCTTAGAAAACGGTACTATTCAAATTGTGGCCGACCGTGTCGGCGAGGATACCACTTTCGGGAAGATAATTGAATTGGTAGAAGAAGCGCAGGATTCTAAATCAGAAGCGGAACGGTTTATTGACAGATTTTCCAAGTACTACACTCCGGCGGTATTAGCCCTGGCTGTTATCGTATGGTTAGTTTCGCGGAATTTTGAACTGGCGATTACTATTTTGGTAATAGGGTGCCCGGGGGCGTTGGTTATAGGGGTACCGGTTTCCAATGTAGCCGGTATCGGTAATGGGGCGCGAAACGGTGTGCTTCTCAAAGGTAGTGAAGTTATTCACGATTTCAGCAAAGTGGATGCAGTGGTGTTTGATAAAACAGGTACATTAACCATAGGAAATCCCGAAGTAGCTGACCGGGAGTTTTACGCCGATAATATTGGCGAAATATTGGGTTACCTAGCAAGTGTAGAAAGTGAATCAGACCATCCGTTAGCTAAAGCAGTTGTCGAATATATCGGGGACACTAAGCTCTATCCGGTCGAAAATACTGATGTGGTAAAAGGCGGCGGAATTGTTGCTTATGTGAACGGTTCCCGGGTGGCGGTCGGCAATGCTAAACTGATGATGCAGGAGAAGGTACTGTTATCAGAAAAAGCCCGTGCAGATATCATCCGCTTGGAGCAAAAAGGGAATTCGCTGGTTCTAACATCGGTTGATGGCGAATTAAAAGCCTTAATGGGCGTTCGTGACCAAACCCGCCCCGGGGTGAAGGATGACCTGCAGAAACTGAAAAGGCTACGGGTTAAAAAACTGATAGTTCTTTCTGGAGACAACCAGGGGACGGTTGATATAGTAGCGCGGGAGATTGGCTTGACGGAAGCCCATGGGAACATGCTGCCTGAGGACAAATCAGCCTATATCGCGGAATTACAAGCTAAAGGTCAAATTGTCGCCTTTGTAGGCGACGGAGTAAATGATAGTCCTTCACTGGCCTTAGCAGACATCGGTATTGCTATGGGAAGCGGTACTGATGTTGCTATCGAAACTTCGGATATCGTTTTAATGAACTCCGATTTCAGCCGCTTACCGCATGCATTAGGCCTGACCAAAGCGACAGCTAATAACATGCGGCAGAATATTATTATTGCGGTGGGGGTTGTTTTACTCCTACTGACTGCGGTATTCTTTAGTGAATGGATGAACATGTCAATCGCTATGTTGGTTCATGAAGCCAGCATTTTAGTGGTAATATTAAAC
Organism: uncultured Syntrophomonas sp.; assembly: GCA_964422685.1. Classification (GTDB taxonomy): domain Bacteria; phylum Bacillota; class Syntrophomonadia; order Syntrophomonadales; family Syntrophomonadaceae; genus Syntrophomonas. Next base: position 12,407 of record CAYRCG010000016.1, read on the forward strand.
GGCATGAGACTCCTGGGGTATAAATTGGGTTGATCAATAAATGGGATAAAAACAATAAACGATAAGCAAGGGGGGATAAAGATGCAAAAAGCCACGATTCAACTGGAAACTCTGACCTGCCCGTCATGTATGCAGAAAATTGACAATGCAGTAAAGACCTTAAAAGGAGTAGATAAAGGTAGTGTAAATGTATCATTTAACTCCAGTAAGGTTAAATTAGACTTTGATGACGAAAAACTGTCGGTGCAGGATATAGAAAAGGTCATCACTACTTTGGGGTACGAAGTTAAAAAGTCCCAGGTAAAGGCTAAATAAAAGGTAAACGTAGGGGAAGCAGGGGGGAAAAGGGTATCCCCTCTGTTTTTGTTATTAGGATGATTCCACTGCAAAAACCCTTTTTTGCAGCATAGGGTTGCTTAAATATACAAAGCGGGCGTTGGACGAAGCATGGATGCAACACCCAGCGAAGCCGAGTAGGCGAAAGGGGGCGAGCGACGGGACGCCCTATGTTTCTGTAACCCGACATAAACGTTCCTCTAATATTCATGCTAGATGCGGAGGTAGAACCCTTGATGGAAAAGGAATACCGGGGTAGTGATGCGGCAGCTTGTTTTCATACTATGTCGACGGAAAAGGTATTGGAAAGCCTTAATACGGCTAGAACCGGTATAAGCGCAAGCGAAGCCCGAGCCAGATTAGAGCAGTACGGGAAAAATGAATTGCGCGAAAACGGCCGTAAAACCTTACTGACGATGTTTTTGTTACAGTTCAAAGATGTTATGATAATCGTCTTGTTGGTAGCCGCCGCCATAGCCGGGTTTTTAGGTGAGCTGGCTGATACTGCCATAATATCCTTTGTTGTAGTGTTAAATGCGGTTTTAGGGGTCGCACAGGAAAGCAAAGCGGAAAAAGCCCTGGCCGAGTTGAAAAAAATGTCTTCACCTTATGCCCGTGTGCTAAGGGATGGGCAGGAGCAGGAAATAAAATCGGAAGAAATAGTGCCCGGAGATATAGTGTCGGTGGAAGCAGGGGATTATATTCCGGCTGACCTTAGACTTATAGATGTTGCCAGATTTAAGGTTGAAGAAGCTGCCCTTACCGGTGAGTCGGTACCGGTTGAAAAAAATACCGGTAAAATTGCTACAGCGGATATTGTTATCGGTGACAGGGTGAACATGGCTTATCTGGGCACTAGTGTAACTTACGGACGGGCGATAGGTGTGGCGGTGGCTACAGGAATGAATACCGAGGTAGGTAAAATTGCCGCCCACATCAACACCACCACGGTAGAAGAAACCCCCCTGCAGAAAAGGTTGGCCGAATTAGGAAAATACTTATCAATAGGTATAATTATAATCGCTGCCATTATTTTTATCGCCGGCGTCATGCAACAAAGGGAAGTCCTAGAAATGTTTATGATTGCAGTTAGTCTGGCAGTCGCTGCTATACCGGAAGGATTGCCCGCTATTGTTACCATTGTACTGGCCCTGGGTGTGCAGAAAATGGCACGGCAAAATGCTATAATTCGTAGGCTATCGGCAGTTGAAACCTTGGGTAGTACAGAAATAATCTGCTCGGATAAAACCGGAACTCTGACCTTAAATAAAATGACGGTGCGGGAGATTTATGTTGGTAACCGCCACTTTAATGCTGATGAAAAACTGAAAATCGATGCTGACCTGCAGTTGTTTATGCAGGTAATGACGCTATGCAATGATGGGGTTTTAAACCGGGACGAAGATGGTGGCTTAACTGCGCTAGGTGATCCTACCGAAACCGCTCTACTTTATTTTGCCGCAGATAAGGGGATAACAAAAGAAGAACTGGAAGCAACCATCCCCAGAACGGCGGAAATTCCCTTCGACTCTGACCGCAAATTAATGACTACGGTAAACAAGATTAATAATGTTTGCCATATATTGACCAAGGGGGCACCGGATGTACTGCTCAATAGATGTAATCGGATTCTGCTCGGCGGTCAGATGGCAATAATGAATGAGGCTATCTATCGAGATATTAAACAGGCTAATAGCGACATGGGATCCAGAGCCTTAAGGGTTCTGGCCTTGGCTTATCGGGATAGTGAAACGGCTATCGATAAACCTGACCCGGCAGATACCGAAAAGGATCTTATCTTCCTGGGCCTGGTTGGCATGATTGACCCGCCGCGGCAGGAAGTGCGCGATGCGATAAGAATATGTAAGGATGCGGGAATCAGGCCGGTGATGATTACCGGTGATCACCAGGATACAGCAGCGGCTATTGCCCTTGAGTTGGGTATTATAAAAGATAACGATGAGGTCATTTCCGGCAGTGAACTCGATAAGATATCTGATCAGGATTTTTTAGAGCAGGTTCACCAGTATTCGGTATATGCCCGTGTATCCCCGGAGCATAAAGTGCGGATAGTAAATGCCTGGCGGCAAAACGGGAAGATAGTGGCAATGACCGGGGATGGTGTAAATGACGCGCCGGCGCTGAAAGCTGCCGATATAGGCGTAGGTATGGGTATAACCGGCACTGATGTAGCCAAAGGTGTGTCCGACATGGTGCTATCTGATGATAATTTTGCTACTATCGTTTTGGCGGTAGAGGAAGGCCGAAAAATATACAGTAACATACGCAAAGCCATACAATTCCTATTATCTGCCAATATAGGGGAAATACTAACCTTATTTATTGCTACTATGCTTAATTGGCCGATATTATTCCCCATTCATATTTTATGGATTAACCTGGTTACCGATACCTTCCCTGCATTAGCTCTAGGCGTTGATGAAGGAGAAAAGGATATTATGAAGCGTAAGCCCAGACCTGCCAATGCCAGTATATTTGCCGGGGGCATGGGAATCAGCATAATTTATCAGGGAATATTCCAGGGGGCCCTCGTGCTGACTACTTATTTTATAGGAATTAGCAATTACTCGCAACCGGCAGCAGTGACCATGGCTTTCGCTACCCTGGGCCTAATCCAGGTGGTGCATGCTTTTAATGAAAGATCTCGTTACCATTCTATTTTTAAGTTGGGATTTTTCAGTAATAAATACCTGGTAGGGGCAGCAATTTTTTCTGCTATCCTTATGGTAGGTGTGATTATTACCCCCGCGCTTAATACGCTATTCCGAGTTGTCCCCCTTAATTATGAACAATGGGGTATCGTAGCATTGATGGCGTTGTTAATAATTCCCCTGGTTGATTTCATGAAAATATTTGCCCGCAGGGGGGCGCGGAACAGCTTTTGAACGGAAAAGAGGGATGTTCTTCCTGCCCCTCCGATGTTTACCGCATAGATACAATTTCACCATAAAATATGGATATCTAAGATTACCTTCACGAATACCGTTTATATATGTCTGAATTCGACACGGTGCAGACTGAGAGGGAACGCAAAAAGCTCGGCAGCGGAATAATTCAGAAGCTTGGCCAAATTGTTATTGATATTATAATGTATATGTAATAATATGGTAATTGAATATATCCATTTTATTATGCTCGCCGTGAATATGATACCAAGGTCTAGGGGAAGATAATAATTGACCTTTTTGTTACTATAAATTTCATGTGGACCACAATCGTCAAAAAGATTGACGCCTTCCGTTAATTAGAATATCATAGTAGTGTAAGGTTTATCTTTAGAAAGGGGGCTTGGTTATGAAAACGCTATCAGCCAAGAAGTTAGCTGAAACAGTAACGAAGCTTAGAAAGGAAAAAAATCTTACCCAAGACGAATTGGGCACTTTGACAGGTATAAATAGAATTATGATCGGCCGAATTGAACGTGAAGATTTCATACCGTCTATTATTCAGTTTGAGGCCTTGGGCAATATTCTTGGGTTCGACGTTACTGATATGTTTATTGAAAAAGAAACAACCAATTCATTTATTGCACTTAGAAGCGAAGCAATAAATGACACCGAAAAAGAAGGCGTAGATAGACTCTTTAAAATGATGATAGCCCTTAGGCAACAAGTTATCTTAAGGAGAAAGTATGAAAATGAGTCGGCAGTCTATAACGCTTAATGAAGTTCAGATTGAGGAAATACGAAAACTTGCTAGAGATAAACGCCAATCATTAAGCATTTCTGGTGAATTGCCAATAGCTAATGATATTTTTACAATTTTAGAGCAGTTGAATATTAAATTGCTGGGGTATCCCATTCAATCAGAAGGTGATAGTCCAGCTCTATCTGCTGCAATTATGTATGCTAAAGAAGATGGCGAAGAATTAGTGTTTATTGGATTAAACACTGCTGACTATTTTGATAAACAGATCTTTGCTTTAGCTCATGAACTGTTTCACTACTACACCAAAACAGGATCTCATTTAAGCCGATTAACTGATATCGAAAATAACTTAATTGAAGCAAAGGCCAATCGGTTTGCCGCTGAATTCCTATTTCCAGAAATGGCTCTCAGAAGCATAGTAATTGATGAATTTAAAACATCAAAATTAGAAAAAGTTTCTGAGAGGACGATTTTGCGCTTTATTGCAAGACTTCAATGTACATGGTGGTTGCCTTATCGTTCAATAGTAAAACGGTTACGTGAAACTGGTGCCATTTCGGAAGAACAATATGATAAATTATACAATATTGATGAAAGAGATTTGAATGCTGAATACGGTAGGATGGGAACTGCCTTTAATGATGAGGTTTTCAAGAAACTAAATAGTAAGACGAGTTCAATTGGTACTTCGATGAGGGATATTGATATCATCATCAGGAACTTTGAGGATGGATTAATTAATGAGGACAAGTTGGTTGATACTTTAAGCCTTTTTGATAAATCACCTGATGATTTTGGATATAAAGTAATTGTGTCGGATGAAGATGAAGCAGAATTTGACACTTTCTTTTCCGGAGGAAACTCTGATGAAGATTAATCTAGATAAAGCGAATGATTCACTAATTAGTCTCTTCGATAATCCAAATCAGGTCATAACTCTCGATGCAAACTTTTTAATTCCCCCGGACCGAAGTCGTATTACCAAAAGAAATTTTGATTTTCCTTTATTCAAAAAAGTCTGGCTTGATCCGATTTTTACAGCATTCCCGAAGGTCGCAATTCATGAGGCTGTTTATGATGAATTAGTAAGTACAAATCTTCGCGAATATGTTGAGACGTTGAAAACCGATAATCCTCCAAAGATTATAATTCATACGGATTCTTCACTGACAGCTATTGAGAGAATCCTTCGTGATTCAATCGAAGAAAAGATATATCCACATACAAATTACGATCCAAAATTGAATAACAAAGATGATCGCGGAGAGGTAAAATCGCTTTCGTATATTGCAGTTAGAGGGCTACTCTATTTTGCTGCGCATGATAATAATGCATTGCAGCTAATTGAAAAGTCGGAGCAGTGGTCCACGGGACTGGATAATGTAAAAGCGATACAGATGTATGAGCTTATATTTTATCTATATACCAAAAATCTGGGAGATAAAGACTCGTTAAGAATGCTTTATAAATATCAGTACTGCCTAACTGATCATGAGAAGAGGATAAACCCTGAATGGGCCATGCTTATTGGCATAATGAATACTTTATATTTATGAGAAAAGAAGAGAAGGTTTATACCTCAAAAATGCACACCCCTCTGCACACCCCCTTCTAATGTTCAACGATTACCACAGCCAACATCGCTCAAAAAACCGCAGGATTTCTATGATCAACGGCAAAATAGCCCTTGCCAAAATGCCAAAAGCCGCTCCTCCCAACCGAAGGAATGGCTCTATTACCGGCTTTCCAGACAAAACAAAAACCACCCACCGATAAAACCCTTTTTATCAATAGATGGCAAGTAAAATGGTCGGGATGACAGGATTTGAACCTGCGGCCTTCTGGTCCCGAACCAGACGCGCTACCAAGCTGCGCTACATCCCGACGCAAGAAATATAATACCAATTAAATCACCTTTCGTCAATATTGCTGTTTTATTACCGGTTTTTTAAGCTAAGATATTGGTAGATAGTAATTCGTGCAGGCCTTCGGAGATATTATAGAAGAAAGAGGAGAAAGAGGAAGATGATTTTACCATTGGAGGGAATAAGAATACTGGATTTATCGCGGTATTTGCCGGGTCCATTTTGCACCCAGATATTAGCGGATTACGGAGCTGAAGTTATTAAAGTCGAAGATCCCCGAGGTGGCGAATTGGGGCGGACTCTGCTGCCGCTCATTGCAGGGAAAAGTGCTCGCTTTCCAACGGTGAACCGCAATAAAAAAAGTATTACCTTGGACCTTAAAAAGCAAGCAGGACGGGATATTTTCAAGAAGCTAGCTGCTCGAGCTGATATAATCATCGACCAGTTTCGTCCCGGGGTAATGGAAAAAATGGGGTTGGATTATGCAAGCTTAAAGGCGGTCAACCGGGGTATTATTTATTGTGCTATAACCGGCTATGGTTGGACAGGCCCTCTCAGGGACGTGGCCGGCCATGACCTAAACTATCTCAACCTGGCGGCTGTGACCGGACTTACCGGGGTATACCAAGGGCGCCCGGCCATGTCGGGGATGCAAATTGCCGATATTGCTGGGGGGTCGCTTTATTCTGTCATTGCTATTTTGTTGGCTTTGGCCAGTCGGGAAAAGACCGGCGAAGGTCAATTCTGCGATGTAGCAATGTTGGATTGCACTATAAGCCTATTAGCATATACTCTGGGCGAATGGGCGGGTTGGGGACGGCTCCCGGAGATGGGCAACGATATGCTGACCGGGGCCTATGCCTGCTATAATATCTATGAAACTAAGGATGGCAGACATGTCGGATTAGCGGCAGTGGAGGATAAGTTTTGGACCCGGTTCTGCCAAAAGCTGGGGCGTGACGAGTATATTAAGCTGCAATGGGAAATCGACCTTCAACCTAAGCTGCAGACAGAGATCCGGGAAATAATGCTGACCAAAACCCGGGATGAATGGGTCAAATTCTTCGCCGATGACGATATCTGTTTCACCCCGGTATTGACTATGGAGGAGATGTGCTGTCATCCCCATGTGATAGCCCGGGATATGATTATGCAACTACCAAATTTTAAGGGTTCGGGCCGGGATATTCCCCTAACCGGGATACCTATAAAGATGTCAGGAACACCGGGGATAGCTAGATTGGCTTTTCCGGAATTAGGACAGAATAATGAAGAAATACTAAAGGCCGCGGGTTATTCTGAAGTGGAAATAGTAGAATTCAGAAACGAGGGACTTATCTAACCGGACTTTCTCCCTTTTGCCTTGCATATATGTACATGCTACAATTAAAAAAATCTTTGCGGAGTGGTGCAAATGAAAGTTTACGAAGTTATGGACCCTAGGTTATTGCCCTTGCGTCCCGAACAGGCGATTACTGTAGCGGCACGGTTATTTATTGATTTTTCCCTAGAAGCAGCCCCGGTCTTAAACGCCGGACAGGAATTGGTCGGGTTACTTACTAAGGATCACCTTTTGAGGGTCCTGGCCCAGGAAAAAACCGGTGTAATAGTGCAGGATATCATGCTTACAGAGCCGGTTAAGGTTGAATTCGATGATGATATCTTTAACATTAAAAAACGGGACTTTACCTGCCTGCCGGTAATGCGCGGAGCCCAATTGGCGGGAATGTTGTATTATAAGGACCTTTTAAAAACCTTGGCCTCACAGACGAAGATGGGGAAAGAAGAAATAGAGGCGGCTATAGATGCTGTCTATAACCCGGTTATAGAAATAGATAATGACTTCCGCATCAAAATATTTAACCGCCAGGCTAGTCGCCTATTAGGTATTAATATAGAGAAAGCACGCGGGGCTAATGCTCATGATTTGCTCGCCGGTACAGGAGTATTGGAAGCGCTTATTCATGGGGACCATAAGCCTTTACCGGTTAATAAGTTAGTTATCGGAGATAGGAGCTTTCTGCCTTATCGTAATGATGTGGTAAAGGATGGAGAAGTTATCGGCTCTGTTCTGGTACTGCGAGAAATATCGGAATTCGAGGAACTGGTTAAGCAGTCACAGTATACCCAAAAGCTCAACCAGGAGTTAGACGCCATATTCGAATCATCCTTTGATGGTTTATATGTTACAGACGGGCAGGCTAAAACCCTGCGCTTGAATAAGGGTTTTGAAAGGATAACCGGGACTACCGCAGCTGATTGTGTTGGTCGGTATATGACTGATCTAGTTAAGGAGGGCAAGATATCCCGCTCGGGAACTTTGCTGGCTTTGGAAAAAAAGGAAAGGGTCACTATTTCCCTGGTGTCTGTAAACAATAACGAATTGTTAGTTACTAGTAACCCGATATTTGATGAAGAAGGCAACATTATTCTGGTGGTAACTAACGTTCGCGATATATCGGAATTGACAGAGTTGCAAAGGAAGCTGGAACAGGTGGAGGGATTATCCCGGCTATACCGCAACCAATTAGAACAATTCAAATTGCAGGCATCTCGGCAATTAGTTTTCAACTCCCCCAAAATGAAGGAATTGCTGGATCTGGTGCTGCGGGTCACTGGCGTTGACTCCACTGTTTTAATTCAGGGTGAATCTGGAGTAGGTAAGGAGTTAATTGCAGAGATAATCCATTCTAGCAGTAACCGTAAGGACGGGCCTTTGATTAAGGTGAATTGCGGAGCCATTCCAGAGAACCTCCTGGAATCAGAACTATTCGGTTACGAGGCAGGGGCCTTTACCGGAGCCAGCAAAAGTGGGAAAGTAGGCCTTTTTGAACTAGCCCAAGGGGGCATTCTATTCCTGGACGAAATTGGGGACCTACCCCTTAACCTACAGGTAAAATTATTGCGTTTTCTCCAGGATAAAGAGATACTTCGGGTGGGCGGGGAACAACCTATTACAGTAGATGTGAGGATATTAGCCGGCACTAACCGAAACCTGGTTGAAATGATAGCTAAGCACCAATTCAGGTTGGATCTGTATTATCGGCTAAATGTAATCCCCATCTTTGTTCCGCCTTTGCGCGAGAGACCCGAGGACATTCCGGTCTTAGCCAATTACTTCCTGAAATTTTTTAACGATAAATATCAGATGGATAAGCATTTACATAAATCAGTTATTGATATATTACTGGAATATCGTTGGCCGGGAAATGTAAGGGAATTGGAAAATCTCTTGGAAAGGATGGTTGTTACCAGCATTAATAATATAATAAATGTGCAGGATTTGCCGGCGAGTTTTAAGGTGCCGCGTTTAAAGTTGGATGGCGAACAGGAACTTTTACCTTTACGGCAAGCGGTAGAAAATACGGAGCGTGAATTACTAAAAACGGCTTTCTCTCGTTTTCGTTCCAGCTACCAGGTAGCAGATGCCCTGCAGGTAAATCAATCTACCATAATTCGTAAGGCAGCCAAATACGGGATAAAGCGCCGGGACGGGCGTAGCTAATATAACGGAGGACGGA
>CAYRCG010000017.1:0-20822 GCA_964422685.1 uncultured Syntrophomonas sp.
GTAGGATATGAGCCATTGCAAACACCCCTTCTAAATATTTAATGATTATGTGATCAAGATTTGATACCTATTTTACCATATCTGGGGTGTTTGTCTTAAGATATATTGTATTTTTCCAGCTTCTCGTAAAAAGAGGAGCGGCTTATATTAAGCAATCTGGCTGCAGCGCTTTTGTTACCCGGGAAGCAATTATTGGCGTGGAGGTTTATCAAAGTTGAATGCCCGATGGCGGATAATGAAGGTGCTTAGTGGTATACTGCAATAGGATGCTTATTTAAATACCTACCCGGTTGATATACTGCGAGATTTACTATGAAAATAGTAAGGCGACTAAGGAGGGGGATAATAGTGCGCAAAAAAGTACTAACGGCCTTGCGGGACAAACAAGGCCATTGGGTCTCAGGCGAGGCTTTGGCTCTGGAACTGGATGTTACCCGGACGGCCATATGGAAGCAGATAAAGGTTCTGCGGGCTGAGGGTTATGTAGTCGATACGTCACCTGGCAAAGGCTATTGCTTATCTGCCCTGCCAGATATATTAACCGAGGAGCAGGTGCAATTCGGTCTAACCACCCAGGTTTTCGCCCAGGAGCATTACTTTTATTTCCGGGAAATAGGTTCTACCAATGATTACGCCAAAAAATTAGCCTCACAAGGATACCCCGATGGAACATTAGTGTTGGCCGAAAAACAAACTGCCGGGCGGGGCAGAAGGGGTCGTGAATGGCATTCCGGTCATTACCAAGGCATCTATTTTTCACTGATACTTCGCCCTGCGTTAGCGTTAAGGGAAATATTTCGGGTTACTCCTTTCATTGCCTTGGCTATTGCGGAGACCCTGCAGGAGCTTTTCGGTTTAGAGCCCGGAATTAAATGGCCTAACGATGTATTGATAAGCGGGCGTAAGGTAGCGGGAATATTAACTGAGGCGGCTACTAATATGGATGGTATTGATTATATTATAATCGGGATCGGCCTGAACGCTAACCAACAGATACGCGATTTCCCTGAGGATATTCGCCATAGGGCTACCTCCATAAGGGAGGAAATAAAGCGGCCTGTTAAGCGAGTTGAACTGCTGCAAAGGCTGCTATTGCAATTGGAATTGCGCTACCGGCAACTGCTATCGGGCGAATATAACGAAATTATAGAAAGGGTTCGTTCTTTATCACTGGTAATCGGGCATGATATAGAGGTTGATAACGGCGCCGGGAAAATGCGGGGTAAAGCAATAGGCATCGATGATAATGGAATCCTGTTATTGCGTGATCCTCAAGGTAATATTCATAACATTATATCGGGAGAGGTACTAATTCCGCCGCAAATATCCTAACTTCCCTACGATGCCAAAGCGCTGCACCGTCAACCTAATATTCCGTTGCGGTTGACAATGCCCCTATGATGCGTTATCATTTCCTAAAGTCGGCTGCAAATGCAATAGCACATTGTTTTGTATAACAGCTTATATGCAAAAACATAATCTGGAGGTACAAGATTTGAACCGCCTAAGTTTAAACCCGCTGCGCTCTATGGTTTACGCCTCAATGTTCGGCGCTTTGACAGCTATCGGGGCCTTTATTGTGATTCCCCTGCAACCGACTCCTATCACTATGCAAAATTTCTTTACCATGTTGGCAGCAACCCTTTTAGGAGGTTATGCCGGGGCTATGAGCCAGCTTGTCTACGTATTCCTAGGTTGCATCGGGCTGCCGGTTTTCGCTGGGGGCAAGGCCGGCTTAGGGGTTTTACTCGGCCCCACCGGGGGTTATCTATTAGGTTTTATAATAGGGGCCTATGCAACCGGCAAAATGGTTGAGGCGAGGAAGAAACCGGGGGTTATTTGGATAGCGCTATCAATTTTAGCCGGTTATCTCATAATCTATGCTTTAGGGACCCTGCAGTTGATGTTTATTGCCCATCTAACCACAGTTAAGGCTATTATGTTGGGTGTGGTTCCGTTTCTGGTGCCGGATTTGGGCAAAGCGTTGCTTGCTGCCTTTTTTGCTGTAAAAATACGCAGTTATCTGCAACTGTAAACGGGGGAGAAGTATGATCCGAATCAACAATTTAAGCTACAGTTATAATGCAGATATGGAATCGGTTCTAAATGACATTAACCTGCGCATTGATCCCGGTGAACATGTCGCCGTAATAGGTCCCAATGGCTGCGGTAAAACCACCTTGATTCGGCATATCAATGCCTTGCTATTGCCGACTAGCGGCGAGGTTATTATTGATGGGCTTGATAGCAGGAAATTACAAAACCATAGGGAAATCCGATGCCGGGTAGGTATGTTGTTTCAGAATGCCGATAATCAGATAGTAGGTATGAGCGTAGAAGAAGATGTAGCCTTCGGCCCCGGTAACTTGCGCCTGCCCAGCTCCGAAATATCGCGACGGGTGAAAAAGGCTTTAGAAATGGTCGGCCTTAATGGATTCGAAAAAAGAAGACCACACACCTTATCGGGGGGTGAGAAGCAACTCTTAGCTTTGGCTGGTCTGTTGGCTATGGAACCGAGCTATATTGTTATGGATGAATCTACTTCGTCCCTGGATCCGCAAAGCCGGGAAAGGGTCCTGGACATATTGGACCAACTTAAGCAGCAGGAGATATCCATTATTCAAGTTACCCATAATATGGATGAAGCCCTTCAGACAGAGCGGGTGGTTTTGATGGAAAACGGACGGATAGTAGCTGACGGGGGGGCTTCCAATATACTTGCCGATAGGGAGCTACTAAAGCCCTTGGGTTTATCCAGACCGTTGATTTTAGAATTAATAGCGGGTTTGAAACCCGACGGTTATATTACCAGAGATATCAAAACTGTTGATGAGGCTATCACAGAAATCAAATTGTGGCAGCGGCAGTATTTAGAACGAGGCGGTGGTGACAATGAGGGGAGCGGCCAAAAATGCATGATTTAGGGCAGTATTTAGACCATTATTCACCATTGCATAGTCTGGATCCCCGCGTAAAAATACTGGCAGTTATGGCTTTGAGTCTGCTTATCCTGCACATCGACCTGCATGGGCTATCCGTTATAGCAGGCCTTATCTTGGCACTTTGCTCTTTGGGGAGGATAAGCCCGCTATATCTATGCCGGACTAGCAGGCCGGTTTGGCCCTTTTTTATAATCTTGTTTCTGGTTTATCTGCTATTTACTCCCGGAACTCCGGTTCTGTTCACTTTTTATTCAATAAATATTAGTTATTCGGGTATATATTTGGGCTTTAGCCAGTTGCTCAGATTTTTGCTTCTGGTCCTGATCGCCTCACTTTTGACTATGACGACAGGACACTCAGAAATTACTATGGCTTTAGGTTATTTACTGAGCCCGCTTAAGGTAATCGGGGTATCTTCACATAATATTGCCTTAATGATTAGTCTCGCTTTGAGATTCATACCCACCTTACAGCAGGAGTTGAGCCAGATAAATGAAGCCGCAAAAGCCCGTGGTCTTGATCTAAAATCCGGGAACCTTATGGAAAAGGCCAAAGCTATGGTGCGGCTCGGCAGTCCACTGACAATTAATATATTGGGGCGCTCTGAAGAACTAGCCCAAGCCATGGAGGCCAGAGCTTATCAAAATGGCCCTAGGACATATATCAGTGAACTTTCTTTCAGAAAAACCGATTACTTTGCTTTGAGTTTAATTATTATTACAAGTATAAGTGTAATCTGGCTTTGAACCCAACCGATCAAACCGAGTTATATAGGCCCCGCTTCCGGTTGATTTAGTGGTATTTTGGCAGGGCCCTCCAAAATATCTCCATTGTTGGTAAAACGGGAACCGTGGCAGGGGCAATCCCAGGATTGTTCCGCTAAATTCCATTGCAATTCGCATCCCATATGAGTGCAGGTAGTTTCAACAGCGTGTAAATCCCCCCGCAGATCCCGAAACACACCCTCATTATTACCGTTAGTTGCATATAGTTTTACCCCACCCGGTACAATATCATCCTCGCTTATCGCCGGAGTAAGCTTACTAGCGGTAAGGCTTCTGGAGAGGTTAATTTTTTGGGTCATGACCTTGTCCGTGGCAGCGTTAGCCTTGAACCGAGAGGGGTTAAATACCGGCGCCCACGGATTCTCTATTCCCATTATGGAATCCTTCAATATCATCGCAGCCGCTACAGCAGTGCTTATGCCCCATTTGCGGAACCCGGTTGCAACATAGATATCCGGTGTAGTAGGCGATAGATTGCCGATATAAGGAATCTGATCCAAAGTAATATAGTCTTGGGCAGACCACCGATATAATATTTCGTTCAATTGAAACATAGAATTAGCCGTATCGATTAAATTTTGATAATGAATATTTGTATCAATGCTTTGCCCGGTAATATGATGTTCCCCAACTACTAGGACCAGTTCCCCGCCTCCGTCCAAAGGGGTGGAGCGGAAAGAGCGGCTCGGGTCCTCGGCATTTATATAAATGCCGCCCGGAAACTTTTCGTTTATCGTAATACCGATGGCATAGGAGCGGCTGGGGTTTATCCTGGTATAATACAGACCGCCGCCGTCATAAGACGGGTACTGGGATGCAATAATTATATTTTGGGCTTTTACAGAGTAGCCGGCGTTAGTCGTTATAGAATAGCCATTTCCCGCTTGGATATCCATTGCTTTGGTATTTTCGAAAATATAACTATCTTTATCGGGAATTAAATTTGCCACCGCCAGGAGAAACTTCAGCGGATGAAACTGGGCTTGGTTGTCAAAGCGCAAGGCTGCTTTTATATCGATGGGCAAAGGTATTTGCTCGAGATAAGTGGCCGCGAAACCCAAACTGCTCGCTACGCTAGCCTCATCCTGAATCACTGGTATTTCCTTTTCGTCCTGAGTATATATATAGGCGGATTGCCAAGAAAAGTCACATTGTATGTTGTGTTGCCGGATTATTTTATCAATAGTCAAAATAGCCGTTTTATTTGCATCCGCATATTGTTGTGCACTTGCCTGACCCATATTAGCTTTTAACTTAGAATAAATAATATCGTGCTGGGCAGTTATCTTGCCGGTAGTATGTCCTGTCGTACCCTGCAAAATCTTAGCGGCTTCTAGGACTGCAACCCTTAAACCCTGTTGCTTTAGCATGTATGCAGAAGCTATCCCAACTATACCTCCACCAATTATTGCAGTGTCTACGATAACATCGCTATTCGGCTGCCCATACTGCGGAAATTGCACAGAATCTATCCAGTAGGAGCGGGGCGGTTGTTCGAATCCGTTTCCCCAAGGAATTCCCATAATAATACCTCCAAACACATTGTAATCAGTAGGTAATATGCCCCGCGCAATGACAAAATATCCGTTTGAAGCATGATAATATCTGGTAAGAACTAGCCGAGCCCCAGCCGGACAGGATTGTTAATTATGTTTGGTTAACGTCACAAATACCTGGCTCTATATTTCACTAATTCATTCAAAGTAGCTACATGTTTTGGCGGGTTTTTCGGTACCTGAAAAAACCCGCTTAACAATTGTCATAATACCCTATCAAACTTGTTAAGGTTGGTAGCCCCTCAGACGCAGGGAATTGCTTACTACCGATACGGAGCTAAAGGCCATGGCGGCCGCAGCTATGACGGGGGATAAAAAGCCTAAGGCTGCAAAGGGAATGCCTATGCTGTTATAGAAAAAGGCCCAGAAAAGATTTTGCTTGATGATGCGCATAGTTCGCCGGGATAGCCTGATGGCAGACGAAATCCCCCTTAGGTCGCCACTCATTAAGACAATACCAGCTGTTTCCATAGCTACATCGGTCCCACTGCCTATTGCTATCCCTATATCGGCAGTGGCCAGGGCGGGAGCATCATTGATTCCGTCACCCACCATCGCTACTATTTTGCCGCTTTGTCTGAGTTTCTCCACTTCCTTGGCTTTGCTTTCCGGCAGCACCTCTGCCAGCACATTGCTAATTCCAACCTGCCGAGCGATAGCCTCTGCTGTATGTTGGTTATCCCCGCTGAGCATATATACTTCAAGCCCCATATCCTTAAGGGTCTGAACAGCCGAAAAGGCGTTTTCCTTAATTGTATCGGCTACGGCCAGCAAACCGGCTAATTGGCCGTCGATAGCCAGATACATTGCGGTTTGACCGGTTTCTTCTAGCTCTCTGGCTTGTTGTTCGGCCTGGTTTATATTTATAGTATGGCTATGCATAAAGCTACGATTGCCTATTATTAAATCAAATTCGGCGTATTTCCCAGTTACCCCTTGGCCGGGATAGTTTTTGAAACTCCCTATATCCGGCAAATCCCCATACCGCTCGTGGGCTGATTTGTAAATAGCTTCTCCTAAGGGGTGTTCCGAATGCTTTTCCAGTATTCCGGCATGGCGCAGTATTTCATCTTCGCTATAGGCACTGAAGCTGATTAACTTGGTGAGGGCCGGTTCCCCGCGAGTGATGGTGCCGGTTTTATCCAGGACTATAGTATTTAGTTTATGCATAGTTTCTAGGAATTCGCCGCCTTTTATTAAAAGGCCGTTTTCTGCGCCTTTCCCGGTCCCCACCATTATTGCCGTAGGGGTAGCCAAACCCAAAGCGCAGGGACAGGCTATTACCAATACCGCTACTGCTGTGGTCACGGCTATAGCAATATCAGCTTTAAAGTAGAACTGCAGGGTGAAGGTGAGCAAGGATAGCCCAATAACCACCGGGACGAAAACACCGGAAACTTGGTCGGCTATCTTTTGCACCGGAGCCTTAGAACCTTGAGCTTCCTCCACAATCCTAATGATCTGTGCCAGGGTAGTATCTTTTCCGGTGTGGCTTACCCTGAAGTGCAAGCTGCCATTTTTATTGATACTGCCGCCTACCACCGGGTCGCCCGGTCTTTTCTCCACCGGCATGCTTTCCCCGGTCAGCATGGATTCATCTACTGCGGAATAACCCTGCTCTACAACCCCATCTAGCGGAATTCGCTCTCCGGGACGGATAAGCAGCAGGTCATCAACCCTGACTTCTTCTATGGGAAGCTCTATTTCTTCATTTTGACGGATTACCCGGGCGGAGCGAGGCTGCAATTCACCCAAGACTCGGATGGCTTCAGAAGTCTTGTTTTTGGCCCGTTCCTCCAGATATTTGCCCAAAAGTATCAAGGTAATAATTGTCGCCGAAGCTTCAAAATATATATGATAGAATTCGCCCTGAAAAACATTATAGAGGCTAAAGAAATAGGCGGCGGTAGTACCTAATGCTACCAGTACGTCCATATTGCTGCCACCGGAACGCAAGGCTAAAAATGCGCTGCGATAGAATCGATAACCGATAACAAATTGAACCGGGGTGGCCAAGGCTAGTTGCCAATAGGGATTGTGCAGGAATAGTATCCTGATATCAAATAGCATTAGAAACATATTAAGTATGAGGGGAAAGGCTAGGAGAGCGGAGATCCCTAGCAGGAGCTTCAATTTATGGATTTCAGCGGCTTCGGTCGGTTTAGCGAACGGGGATTCCTCTTGCTCTATCCTATGGGCCGGATATCCTAGCTTATCAATAGCTTTTTCGATATCACCCAGGCTAATCTGCTGGGGATCATACTTTACCATAGCCTGATTAGTAAGTAGGTTAACATTGGCATTCACCACACCGGGGATACTGTTCAGCTTTTTGTCGATGCGGGCGGAACAGGCGGCGCAAGACATGCCCTCTACCGCTAAGGCAGCGTCGAGGCAATGCTTGTCCTCTGCGGGCAACACTTCAAAACCGATCTGTCGTATGGCTTCCTCGAGCGTGGCTAAATCGGTTATTTCCGGATCATATAGGGTTGTTGCTTTTTTGCTGAGCAGGTTAACCTGGGCCTGTTTCACCCCTGGCAGGCTGTTCAATTTTTTCTCAACCCGCGCGGAACAGGCAGCGCAGGACATTCCCTCAATCCTGATACTGCTTTTTGTTTCCTCCATGCTATTATCCCCTTTGTTTGCCGATATTAATAAATAATTAGCCGCTACTTGAACCATAAACTGTTCCCGCTTTTTAAAAGCTCCGAGACATCAAAAAGGAAGATTGTGATAATATTCTATCATTAGTTGTGCCCGTTAAAATGTCAATGGACTACCCCTTATCGGACTAGGTTATTGGGGCAACTCAAATCCGGCTTCAACGATAGCTCCCTTAAGGTCTTCAATGGTGAGGTCCCCCTCTACGTAGGCTATTGTTACCGTTTTTGCCGCCAAATCGACATCGGCCTTTTTTACTCCGGCAAGGCTTTGCAAGGAATTTTCCACCGCCATTTTGCAGTGATTGCAACTCATACCCTCGACCCTTAAAGTAACCTTCTCCATGATTACCACCTCCTCGGAATCAGATTATCAGTGAAGTGTTTTAACTGCGTTATAAATGATGGTCCTTTGTAATCAGCGCATCATCCTGAATATAGTGGCCAGGATTTCATCTATAACCTGTTCATCCCCGGAGACTAATTGCTCCTTGACACAAGATTTCATGTGTTTCTGCAAAAGCAGCCGGGCTACTCCATAAAGTGCCGACTGGGCTGAAGTGATCTGATTTAGGACATCATCGCAATAAACACCCCCTTCTATCATGCGCTTAATCCCGCGGATTTGGCCTTCAACGCGGTTGAGGCGAACCACAAGTTCTTTAACCGCAGCATCATCACTCCAGGAACGGTTTTTATTATTGTTTCCTATACATCCCGCACAACTCTGCTTAGTTTTATTTTCCATATTAACCCCCTACGGCATTAGACCACAAACAATGTTGAAAACAGGGATTGAGATTCACTTCAGTCTTGGAACGACCAGGTGTTATATCATTGCGAGGAGCGTAGCGACGTGGCAATCTTCCCCTGAGTGATATGCTTTTGTGGGGGGAGATTCCTCGCGGACCCAGAATGACAATGGGTAGCTAGGGAAGCTTATGAATCCATCGCTATTTGTTTCTGATTATAGTATACCCCCCTATACTATGTAAGTAAATAGTATAGGGGAGGAACGTTTCTGCCGTTGCGAGGAGCGCAGCGACGGGGCAATCTTCCCTAGGCGTGAGGCGTGAGGCGTGAGGCGTGAGGCGTAAGATTCCTCGCCAGGCTCGGAGTGACGTGGGGCGGCGCAATAGGAATATACCAGCGAGCGATTGGCGAAGCATGGCTGCAACACCCAGCGAAGCCGAGTAGGCGAAAGGGGGCGAGTGACAGGACGTCGCGAGCGCGCGTCTTCCCATGGACGGGAAGTCCGCGCGGGTACCCCTTGAGCCACGAGGCAAGCTGCCGGTGTTGCCCATGCGTAGCCTGCGAGCAGTATATTCTATTAAGCCGCCATACCCAAGCAAGCTATTTTCATTTTAACCTCCATGACCCCAGGTCGCAAACAACGATGAAAATGGGGTTTGAAGGCTCTTGGACGGTAAGGGATAGCGGGTAATTACTTATACCCCTCACCCCTCACGCCTCACCCCTCACCATTTCATATTAATTTTTACATTTAGAAGGAATATTAAAATTCATATAGAATAACTAATAACGATAGGAACTAACATAACAGGACAAGGACGAACAACGTATGCGATTTAACACGGCGAAAGCAGACAACAACTAACTATATTTAAAAAGATAATATTGATTCTACTGTAAAAAACCTTTTGTAGCATAGGGTTGCATAAATATTACTTTTTGCAGCGGAATCAATATTGCATAGAGGTGGTTTATCTATATTAATTCGTAATTCAATACAAATGTCTTCGAGCCTTTTATCCTGTAGCAATGAAGCCATGGATAATCGGACGAAGGAAGTGTTTGTTATCATCAAACGCTTCTCAGGGTATAGCTGTAAACGGCCATGCCTCCCGTGTTTGGAAAGAAGATGTAGTTTGTCTTTTAAGAACCGGCAATGTTCTGCGGGGCTTAAAAGAAATTTGTATAGCTAGGATTATTAGCATCTTAATTATACAAAAAGACCGGCATCAACCTTTCGATGTCGGTTTTTATGTTTTCGCAACTAAGGCTCAGAAAAGTGCGGGGCTGTGGGGCAAAAAGCAAAAAAGCTGAGTTGCAGTAAGGGGGACTAGTGTTGGAAGCAGATATTAAAGGGAAAATTGCCGAAATTAGATCACAGAACGAAGCGGGGTGGAAACTTTTTATACTCCTTTCTATTATAATTGCAATTTTTATTATTTCTTTTGCCTCGGGCAGATACCCGGTATCTCCGGGACAGCTCCTGGAGGTTTTGGCTTCGCGGGTATTCCCTATAGAAGCTCACTGGGATGCTACAGTGGAAACGGTGATATTTCAAGTGCGCTTACCGCGTATTTTTGCGGCTATATTAGTCGGGGCAGCCCTGTCTGCTGCTGGGGCCGCTTACCAGGGGATGTTTAAAAACCCTTTGGTTTCCCCGGATATACTAGGGGCTTCGGCCGGTGCCGGTTTCGGAGCGGCTTTAGCCATATACTTTTCCTTTAGCATGCTGGGGATTCAATTGATGGCTTTTGCGGGTGGTTTACTGGCAGTCGGCTTAACTTACTGTATCAGCCTGCGGATAAAGCACGATCCTATGTTGGCATTGGTATTGTCAGGTATTATGATAGGTTCCCTTTTTACTGCGGCTATCTCTTGCATTAAATATATTGCCGACCCTTATGATAAACTCCCTGCTATAACTTTTTGGCTTATGGGAAGCTTGGCATCAATCACTCCCCGGGATGTCTACATGGTATTAATTCCGATATTGTTCGGTTCTATTGTGCTATTTCTTTTGCGTTGGCGGCTTAATGTTCTGGCTATGGGGGAGGAGGAGGCTAGGGTGTTAGGCATAAATACCGCTGCTATGAAAACTATAGTCATTGTTTGCTGTACTCTTATGGCGGCGGCATCAGTTTCTATTAGCGGGATGATAGGTTGGGTAGGTTTGGTTATACCACATTTAGCCCGTATGATTGTCGGCCCCAACTATCAGGTGCTTTTACCGGCATCTATTTTACTCGGCGGGGCTTATTTGCTAATAGTTGATGACCTAGCCCGGTTGATGGCCAGTATGGAGATTCCCTTGGGAATACTAACAGCGCTTATCGGTGTGCCTTTCTTTCTCTATCTTCTTTTGAATAGCAAATGGGGGTGGAAATAGCCCTGGGGGGAATGGATTACTTGCCTGATAAATCGAATGAAATAAATTTTGGAGGTATGGGGAATGGGATTGGAATTCAGGAACTTGAGTTGCGGGTACGGGGCAAGGAAAGTGATACAAGACATTTCTTTTCAACTCAAGGTAGGGGAGGTAGTTGGCCTTTTGGGAGCCAATGGCTGCGGAAAAACTACTCTTATAAAAACCATACTGGGGCTGTTACCAGTTCAGGGAGGGGAGGTGTTATTAGATGGTAAAAACATCAAAGACTGGACGCCGGCGCAAATTGCCCGGGTAATTGGCTATATTCCGCAGATGCATACGCCGCCCTTTCCGTTTCAGGTCTTGGATGTCGTTTTGATGGGGCGCACAGCTCATATCAAGCCCTTTGCTTCCCCCTCCAAAAAAGATATAAAGATTGCGGAACAGGCCCTGGAGATGTTGAATATCTCCTATCTGCATAAGCGGATTTATACCGAAATAAGCGGCGGAGAACGGCAGTTAGTTCTGATTGCCCGTGCCTTGGCCCAAGAACCCAGGATTCTCATTATGGATGAACCTACGGCTAGTCTCGATTTTGGCAATCAGATTAAAGTTTTGAGCCATGTTAGACAATTGGCGGGAATGAAAATAGCTGTTTTAATGTCCTGTCATTTTCCAGAGCATGCTTTCATTTATTCGAACCGGACGGTGTTGTTGAATGCGGGAAGAATACTGCATAGCGGCACCCCCGAGGAAAGTATAACCGCGGAGAGATTAAAAATACTCTATGGAGTTGATGTAGAAATAGTAAAGGTTAGAAATCGTCTTAGCCAGGAACTACCAGTTTGTGTGCCTTCCCGGAGCTTTGCTTTGCAAACGCTGCCATCAACTGAAAGGGAATATGCTCTGGCTTGATTTAGCTGGTCATAAATCAAGACTTTTCTTATTAGACATTCATGCCCCGGGGGGCTATAACCACCGATAAAAAGTGGGATGGGCTAATCATTGGGGTAGAAGAGTTTAAGAGGGATAACCGACACCTCACTCCTCACCCCTCACCTTTCTTACTAAGCACTTTTAGCGAAGATTTTAAAAGGGGAGGAATAGAATTGAAAAAAACAAAAGCCATAGTGGCCTTACTAAGTATTTTAGCCTTGTTGCTCACTTGCAGCTTAGCAGGCTGCAATAATGAACAGGCTCAAAAGACCTCGGCTCCTTCTGAACCGGAACTGCGGACT
Organism: uncultured Syntrophomonas sp.; assembly: GCA_964422685.1. Lineage (GTDB taxonomy): Bacteria > Bacillota > Syntrophomonadia > Syntrophomonadales > Syntrophomonadaceae > Syntrophomonas. The sequence goes on from CAYRCG010000017.1 coordinate 12,300, forward strand.
ATTGTCGATGATGCGGGGCGGGAGCATAGCATTGCAAATGAAATAAATAAGGTCTTCACAGTTAGTCCGGTTGGCGCCATTCTGGTTTATACCCTTGATCCGGGCTTGCTGATCGGCTGGAACTATGAGCTGCGCGAAGGCGAAAAGGAATATTTAACGCCCGAATTGCAGCGCTTGCCTAATTTGGGGGGATGGTATGCCAAGGCTACTTGTAATACCGAGGAACTTTTAAGGATTAATCCCGATGTTATACTATCGGTCGGCGCAATCGATGATATGATTGTTTCCCAGGCCGATGAAATACAGAAGCAGACCGGTATTCCGGTTATCGTCATTAATGGGGATCTGACAAATTATGAGAAGACCTATGAGTTTACCGGCAAACTTTTAAACCGGGAAGAAAAAGCCAAGGAGTTAGCGGCTTATTGCCAAAAAACCATAAGCGATGCCCAAAATAAATCACAAGGCATAAAGCCGGAAGAACGGCTGCGTGTGTACTATGCCGAAGGAGCTGCCGGGTTGGAAACCGATCCCCGGATGTCACCACACACCGAAGTTTTAGAAATGGTGGGGGGAACGAATGTGGCCGAAGTGTCCGTTAAAGGCGGCATGGGCATGACGCCGGTATCACTGGAACAGATTCTTTCCTGGAACCCGGATGTGATTATAAGCTGGAATAAAGCCCAGGGTGGTTATTTTGAGCAAATAATGGCTGACCCTAAATGGGAAGGTATTGCAGCGGTTCAGAGCAAAAAAGTCTATGCGGTACCCAGCGGCCCTTTTAATTGGTTTGATCGTCCGCCTTCGGTCAACCGTATACTAGGCGTTAAATGGCTGGGCAACCTTCTTTACCCCGATGTATACCAATATGATATGGCCCAAGAAACCCGGGAGTTTTACAAAAACTTCTATCATTATGATTTGACGGACGAAGAATTGACCTCTTTGCTAAAGGACGCAGGGGGCAAGTGATTAAGCAATAGGGTTTTAAGCGGCGCCGGAATCACGAGGAGGGTTTTTTAAATGAAATGTACAATTTGTGAAAGGTTTTGCAATATACCCGAAAACAGGAGTGGGGCCTGCGGGCTCTATCTTAACCAGCAGGGAAATATCTTAGTTGAACGCCGCCCGGATCGTTATTTGATAACTACCCCGATCTCTATCGAAACTATGCCTATCTTGCATTATTATCCCGGCGGCAAATTTCTACAGGTCACTACCGCCGGTTGCAATTTTAGTTGTTCCGGCTGCATCTCTACGGTGATTGTAAAAGAAATGGAAGCAGGTAGTGGGGCTATGCAATATCTACAACCGGAAGAAGTTGTGGCTATAGCTAAAAAGGAAGACTGTTTGGGAATTGCTTTTTTGGTTAATGATCCGCTCGCCTCCTATTTCACCTTTACTCGCTTGGTGCAGGCGGCTAAAGCGGCTGGTCTTTTGGTCGGCTGTTCCTCTAATACTTATTTTAGCGAACTGTCTTTAGAGGCTATTATTCCTTATCTGGATTTCATCAATATAGGTTGTAAAGGTCTTAGCGATGAAGCTTACCGTCGTTGCGGGGGAAGTACAGTTGCTCCTGTTTTGCGCAACCTTAAAACTCTTTATAATAAAGGGGTTCATGTAGAAGTATCTTGCATTTTGGAGCGTGACAACAAAAGAGAATTGCTTCGGCTAGCCCAGATAATCGCAGATATCTCCAGAGGAATCCCTTTGCAGTTGATGCGCTTTATACCCTTCGAAGATGCCGATCCAAAACGGGAGATTTCTATTCAGGAGGCAGAGGAATTTTCCCTAGAAGTAAAGCGCTATTTGCCTTATGTATATCTTTTTAATTCTCCCGGAACCCCCTATCTTAATACCCCTTGCCCCCAATGTGGTAACATTTTGTACCGGCGTGATTTCTACGGACCGATGGGAGCTAAACTAAAGAACCTAAAAGAGATTCACCGGGCTGCTGGTTTTTGCCCGCAATGTGGACTAGCTTCGCCTATAAATATCGGCTTCCCGGCGGATCCTTATCAGGAAGGTGATTTTCAAGGAGGTTATCCTTTTACGCGTGCCCTGGAGATGATACAGGCAATCCTTATTGCTCTGGGGGTTGATAATAAGCGAGAGGTAGCCAAGGTTTGGGAAGCGGTACTTAATAAGGACCGCTTATTAAAGCTGCACCAGCAGATGCAAGATCCGCCTTCCTATCTGGCCTTGGTGCGTGAATATGGGCAAATGGTCGGGCGCAACCCGCAGGCAGAAGGCTTAATCGCTTATATGGAAGAAAAAATAGCTCTCGTCGAGGCAGGGCACCACGATATAAAACGACTGCCACGCGTATATTATTGTATGGGCAAACCTTTGTTTTGCATTAAAGGGGAACGTTTCGAAAATCGCTTGGTGGAATTAGCGGGCGGCTATAGCGTTAATAAAGAGATTGATATAGATGGGCGCCCTGGTGAAACCCTTACCCCGGCTGAACTTATGGATCTTAATCCCGAGGTGGTATTTGTTTCCGCTTTTATCCCTGCGCAGGAGAAGGGCTTTTTTCAGTCCTGTGCAGATGATTCTATAGACATATCCGCGCTCAAAGAAAAAAAGGTGTTTTCACATCCTGCCCCTGGTTGGGATTTTGGTAATCCTCGCTGGATATTGGGGCTTATGAATATGGCCAACCTTCTTCATCCGGAGATTTACCATTTCGACATTGAAGAGGAAAGTAGGTATTTCTACCGGAAATTCTACCAAAGTGAGTATAATCCCGATATTATTAACCGCTCTTTTGGTAAGCCAACAATACACTGGAATTGGAAGCAATGAGGCGCGTTTTTACTTCGTAAGAATGCCGGATTTAGCGAAAATAGGAGGATTTGATAGTGAGAAGTAAAATTTTCATAGTATTAATTACCATAATGGCGTTTGTATTGAGCTGTTGTTTGACCGGGTGCGGTAATGAGGAAGTAGCGGAAACAACGGCGCGATTAATGATCCCAAGTGGAAAAACCTGAGCGCGGTAATAGATGAAAAAGTATACGCTATACCGGGTGGTCCCTTCAATTGGTTTGAAAGACCCCCATCAGCAAACCAAGTCTTGGGTTTAAAATGGATGGGTAATCTACTATACCCTGATGTATATAAATATGATATGGCCCAAGAAACCCGGGAGTTTTATAAAACATTCTACCATTACGATCTAACAAATGCAGAATTGATCTCTTTGTTGAAGGAATCGGGCGGCCAATAATGAAATGAAGCTTTTTGCCTTGGAAGACCAATGGGGAAAATAAAACTATTAAATATTTTAAGTGAGGGGAAGTTAAAAATGGAGATCAATGCCTTAGAATTTGACCGGATAGCCCGGGAGGTTTTTGCTCCGGTTTATCCGGTGTTAGCCGAACAGATTATAAAACGGGTGGGAATAAGTAAGGGCCGCAGTCTGGATATCGGCTGCGGGGGTGGATACTTAGGACTGGCCCTGGCCCTGATTTCAGAATTAGAAATAGTTTTGTTTGATGAATCTCAGGATATGCTGAACCTGGCTCAGGACTACATTCACCAAAATAGCCTGGAAGGCAGAGTGAAAACGTTGCTGGGGGATGTCCATAGTATACCATTGCCGGATGGAAGCATTAACTTAGCAGTAAGCCGGGGCTCCATGTTCTTTTGGGAGGATAGGGTACAGGCTTTTCAAGAGATTTATCGGATACTGGCCGCCGGTGGAATGGCTATGATAGGTGGGGGCTTTGGCAGTGTGGAGCTGTTGCGGGAAATAGAAGAAAAGATGCATAAAAAGGATCCGGAATGGAAGGAAAAGAGGCAGCAGCGCGTAGGAAAAGGAATGGTAGAGCTTTACCGGGCGGAATTGGAACAGGCGGGTATTTCCTCTTTTGAAGTGCTGCAGGACGAAGCCGGTTTATGGATTATAATTCAGAAAACTGCTTAGTGTATCATGGGGAGGTTTCTGTGCCAGGAAAAGGAGGAATTAAATCCCTTTACTTTTTGGCCAGGCTGGGCGGGCCGGAGCTACCCCGGTCCCTCCTGTTTTAATCATCTGCCTTCATAATATACCGAGTCCGAAGTCTACGGGAAACTTGCATTATACTAAAGTATATGATTACGATATAGCTAATGAAACATGGGTATGGTAAGGAAATGCTCATACTCCAACCTTTAGATAATGATGAGAGATTTCGGACTGTGGACTTTGAAGGATGGGGGCTGGCAATATACCCTAGCCTTATTAAAGGAGGGAAACAGAATTGCTGAAGAGCTCAGAAGGCAAATCTTCCTTTAATGCTTTGCTGCCTATTTATCCCCTGTTGGCACAGCAATGCGTGGATGATTATCTTTTGGATAACGGTATTTGTCTGGATATCGGTACAGGAAATGGTTTTGTCGGCAGTGAAATTGCCAAGATCAGCAACATGGATATCTATTTTATTGATATCAAGGCTGAGGCTTTGGATTATGCCCGGCGTAGTGTGAAGGAAGCTGATATAGATAACAAGGTATTTTTTATGGAAGCTGATGTTTGTCAGGGGATACCACTGCCGGACAATTTTGCTGATTTTATCATTAGCCGTGGTTCGCTTTGGTTTTGGAAGGATAGAGTAAGGGGGTTAACGGAGGTCTACCGGCTGTTAAAGGTGGGCGGAACCGCCTTAGTCGGGGGAGGATTGGGCCGTTATGTCCCCTGGACTATGAGAAAACGCTTAACCGGTGAACGCAAAAACGCACTAAAAGAAGGGGGAGGGAAAAGGCTTTCTTTGGAGGAAATGAAAGCTTTGGCGATAGAATCGGGAATACCGAGTTTTAAAGTTATGTCCGATGCACCCGGGGACAAGGGAGCTTGGATTGAAATACACAAGCATTTATAAAGGCGCGGGGGAGGTTTAGAGAGATTGGAAAAGGTCATATTACATTGCCCTATGAATATTAGCCGGGCATTTTCCACTATGATAAGGGAGTTTATCCAAAGGGAATATTCCCCGAGTGGGGCAGAGTACCGGTTCCGGCAAAAGTATGCTGATTGCCGATATAGAACAATGGGCTGACGGAGAAACCCCATCAAAGCGCTGCATCCTTATCAATGAAATAGCAGCCGGTGACTTTGCGGAAGATAGGGTGTTGCGGGGAATGGCGGCAGAAGTTTCCCAAAACATGAATTTTGTTATGGATATGAATGTTAGGGATTTTCTCAAGCTGCATGCTTGCAGCCGCCAAATGAAACAGACGGAAAAACTGGTGGAAAAAGTTTTAGATTATGCCAACGAATTAAGTGGTGAGCCTATCCATAATACAGACAGGCTTACTGAGCTAAGTGGCGGCCAGTCAAGGGCTCTGATGGTGGCTGATAGCAATGACAGGCTTGGAACGATGTTGGGGGGAATCTTAACAATATCTCCATACTTTGTTGAAATTATCGTGACGATTAATCACTATAATATAGACAGAGTCCAAAATAAATTTTGATTGGAGGAATGTTTATGAAAAAAAAGTTGCCCCAAATTACAATTTTGGCGCTATCTTTGTTGTTGTTGATGGGGATAGTGGCAAGTGCGGTAGCGGCTAGTGCTACCAACGGGCAAACGGATCGGCAGCAGGGGAATATAGCGGGCCAGCAAAAGGCTCAGACAATCCTTAAGGCTACATCCGAACTAACGGGCTTGAGCGATATGGATATTCGCAGCCAACGCGCCGGCGGTGACTCCTTTGCTGCAATTGCTGAATCCCAAGGAGTTAGTGAGCAGGTATTAGTTGATAAAGTTGTGGCTGAGCGAAGGGCGTCCCTCGATAGAATGAAAACAGAGGGGAAGATTGCTGATGAGCAATATAATGCTTGTCTAAATAATATGGCTAATAAAATTAAAGCCAATGTGGAAAGGACTGCAGTCGGTCCAAAAGATGGCGGGCAGCGAGGCCAGCAGTGTCACGGGAAAAGGCAAGGTCTTACCCAAGGGCAGGGCCAAGGTTACGGAAGGGGAGCAGCTTGCGGGCAATGCCAGGCTAATTGTCCTTATTATGGGGATTCCACTAGATAAATAAGGAAAAACTACAGCTACGAGGTGTAAGGGTGTCCTATAGGGGATGCCCTTACTTATATAGTTTAAAGGGGAATAGAGGCATGGGTTCACTTATTCTACTCGTAGAGGATGAAAAGAACATCCGTAATATGTTATCTAAACATCTTTGTCAAGAAGGCTTTAAGGTTGCCCTAGCGACCGATGGACAGGAAGCTTTGCAGATTTGGCAAGACTTGAAGCCGGACTTGATTGTCCTGGATATTATGTTGCCCGGCTTATCTGGTTGGGAAGTTATGAAAAGAATCCGCCAGAAAAAAGAAACCCCGATAATAGTTTTGACAGCCAAAGCTGATGAAGTAGATAAACTATTGGGCTTGGAACTAGGGGCTGATGACTATATAAGCAAACCATTTTCGCCCCGGGAATTGGTTCTCCGGATCAAAGCTGTCTTGCGGCGTAGCCGCCCTAATGAACATCCCGCTAATATCAGGATTTCCAACCTTTCTATAGATCCGGAAAGACTGGAGGTTTTAATAGGTGATACCGCCTTAGTTTTGACCCCGACAGAATTTAGAATCCTTTTACTTCTAGCGGAAAACCCAGGCCAGGTATTTTCCCGCCTGCATATTTTAGATCGCGTATTTGGAAATATGTACGAGGGCTATGAAAGGACTATTGATACCCATATCAGCAACTTGCGCCATAAAATCGAAGCGGCTGGGGAAAGCGACGTCAACATAAAAACAGTCTATGGTATAGGCTATAAATTAATCGCCGGGGAATAATTATTGTGCCCCCTGGCTACGAGGGGTTAATATGGCGAAATCGGCTTTAGCCCATAAAATTGCAACAAGTTTTATAATTATTTCCGTATTGGCGGTTATAGTTACGAGCTTGTCTATGCTATTTATGACCAGACAACAGTTTTCCGCTTATATCGATAACTATAACCAGGCTATGCTCGATCAATGGGCCCCGGTCATAAGTGATTACTATGCAGAATACGGAGAATATGGCTTACAGGAATATCTGCAAAACAATAGTGCGGGAAGCAGGAGTACTCCGGGACGCCGCCACCATGGTTCCACCCCTATAGGGATGGGGATGAGACAGGGACAGCGCTTGATAGTTGCCAATGCCGATAATGTAGTCCTAGCAGATACCCAGGGCTTATTCACCGGCCAGATAGTAGATCTAGACTCACTTCATCCTAGCTCGAGAGAACTCCTATTTGATTACCCTCAAAGCACCTTGTATTTGTATATGATCAGCCCCTTAGGCTCAGGCCTATCTTCGCTGGAGAATCATTTTGTTAGCAAAATTACCATTAATACATTTATATTAGCCGTTATTATAGGAATCATTGCTTTAATATTGGGTTTGGCATTGGGCAGAGGTATCAGCTCCCCCTTGGCTGCTTTATCAACAGCAATTCACCAGCTAGCTAATGGTCAATTGGGCGAAAGATTGACTTTGCAAGGTGATCGGGAATTTACGGAATTGGGCCGGGATTTCAACCTGATGGCGCAGAAGCTAGATGATATCGAAAAAAATCGGCGGCGGTTAACCGCCGATATATCGCATGAATTGCGCACCCCCCTAACCTTTCTGCGGGGGCAATTAGAGGGGATGCAAAGCGGCTCTATTCCGCTTGATAGCGAGAACATTAACTTGTTGCAGGACGAAGTTATACGACTTTCCCACTTGGTGAAAGAGCTGGATAACTTATCTTCGGTAGAAAACCGCGTGGTATCCTTGAACCTTAGCCGTTTCCCGACATCCGAACTCCTGGAACATCTTAGCCCGGCTAGTCTTGCTATGCAGGATAAGGGCATTTCCTATAAGCAGGAGATTGATAACGCTATTAAGGAAATCTATGCTGATCATGATCGGCTCTTACAGATTCTTTTGAACTTATTGTCCAATGCTATGCGCCATAGCGAAAAGGGTGGGCGGATTGCTTTATCTATTCGGCAAGATAGGGAACAGCTACAATTTGCGGTGACCGATGATGGCATCGGTATTCTCCCCGAAAATTTGCCTCATGTTTTCGAACGGTTTTACCGAATAGATGATAGCCGCAATCGCCGCGAAGGCGGGACTGGGTTAGGTTTGGCTATAGCTAAGGGTTATGTAGAAGCCCATCAAGGAAAAATATGGGCGGAAAGTAGCCCGGGTTCCGGAACCACCTTCTTTTTTACCCTGCCTCAGGGGTAATCTTAATATCCTTCACTTCTTAGTGTCTAAACCCCAAGACCCGGAGAATAAGAACCATAGATGAAAATAGGGGGTAATAATACTGGTTTTTTAACGCGGATTTGCGCAGATTAACTATGATTTGCGCTGATTTTTTAGGGGTTTATGTCATTGCGAGGAGCGAAGCGACGTGGCAATCTTCCCTAGGCGTGAGGCGTGAGGCGTGAGGCGTGAGGCGTGAGGCGTGAGGCGTGAGGCGTGTGAGCGGCTTGGAATGTCTAACGCCCCTGTCATTGCGAGGAGCGCAGCGACGTGG
>CAYRCG010000018.1:0-5546 GCA_964422685.1 uncultured Syntrophomonas sp.
CCGAAGGGTCAGCGTAAATCTGCGTCTAAAAACCCCTTTCATAGCAATGACAAGGCGTTTTGTCATTGCGAGGAGCGTAGCGACGTGGCAATCTTCCCCCGGGGGTGTAGCCCTGCGGGGCTAAGATTCCTCGCAAGCTCGGAATGACACGGGGCATAAGCTCGGAATGACACGGGCGCCCGAAGTGACCGGGGCAAATAACAACGATATAGTCTCGGGCTTTCTTTATACTAGTACCGATTGCCGTCGGAGAGTGGGGCCTAGTATTTTATTCGATTTTGCGGATCTCCCTTTGCAGTCTTTTCAGGATGCGTTTTTCCAAACGGGAAATATAAGATTGGGAAATCCCCAGAATATCCGCTACTTCTTTCTGGGTTTTCTCATCTCCATCCGCTAAACCGAAGCGAAGCTGAATAATAGTTTTTTCCCGACTATTAAGCTTTTGCATAGCCTTCCACAATAGGCCTTTTTCTACTTCGCCCTCAATTTTTTTATAAATCATATCATTTTCGGTCCCGAGAACATCTGATAGTAACAGTTCATTGCCGTCCCAGTCCACATTCAGAGGTTCATCCAAAGATACTTCCGCCCGGTTCTTCAGGTTCCGGCGCAGATACATCAGTATTTCATTTTCGATGCAACGAGAAGCATAAGTGGCTAACTTTATGTTTTTCTTAGGCTCAAAGGTATTAACCGCTTTAATCAATCCGATGGTACCTATAGAAACAAGGTCCTCGATGTTTATCCCCGTGTTTTCAAACTTCTTGGCAATATACACCACCAGTCTTAGATTATGCTCTATCAGTGTAGCCTTTACCGTCATAACGCCTTGGTCCAATTGGGCAATCAAGGCCATCTCTTCTGGTTCTCGCAATGGTGCCGGCAAGACTTCTGTGGAGCCAATATAGTGGATATAGCGAGGTATCTTTCTTTTTAGGTAAAACCTAACTATATACAGACGCCAATTCTTGAAACTTTCCAATATACCCATCTATTCATCCTCCTAAGCATTTTCAAATATTTCAGCGGGAATCAGGAATTGATACTCTCCTTGTGGACTCAGCTTTTCCCGGTATATTCCTACCACCATATCCTGATGGTATAGATCCTTGCTACCGTTCTTAACCACAATCTCATCTGCCCTTACCCCTAACAAAATGCCGTTCTTTTTTCCTATGGAGGAAAAAGGTATCAAACGTAAACGCTTTGCCCAACTACAACCGGTAATAGCATCCAAGATGCTATCCTCATCCTGTCTGACATCCAGCATCTCCCTCAGGTCTTCGGGCAGGCAATTCTTCAAGAACTGATATTCTGCTACTACAACCGGTCGATTAGTGATAGGATCGCGCAGGTTATTGCCGGTATCGAGAAAACCCTTACCCTGGCACAGATTATTGTGGTTAAACTTTAATTCCACGTCGAAACGCAGTAACGAAGGCATTACCTGCCGCAACAAATATCTTTGGCCGAATATCCCTATCGCTAAAGCGGTTAACACAGCACCCAATAACCATAAGTATGGGATATATGAGCTTCCCCGACTATCTGCCAATAGGTAGGCGATGGCAATGCTAGCCCCGGCAACCATAAAGTTGATAAGATAGAAATAAAGGAAGGCTTTTTTGAACTCGACCCAGCTCTGCGGATATAAAGCTATTACGAGCATCAGGCAGGAAAATAGAATCTTGAAGGGCAGTGAAAAATAGAATTCCATCCCGGGAATTAGATAAGCCAAGGCATATATGCCCCCCAAAAAAGAAGCCAAGATAATGCGTTTATATACCACTCGGCTGCCGCTTAATTTAGCTGTAGCCCAAAGTATACAAAAATCCATAATAAAATTTATAGCAAAACTGAGATCGGCGTAAACCTCGGTAATAGCCATCATTTACCCCTCCATCCTTTGGTTACGGGGCAGGTTAACATCAGATAAGTAAAACGAGCTAATAAAAAAATGGAACCAACATTAAATATATATGCCTGCCAGTATAATATATACTTGCCACATTATAACAGCTAGGGCTTGGGGCATTATGTTGCAATTCAAGGCAAGGGTTGAGCCTTTATACTCTATAAATAGCAAAAAACCGGGATATTATTCCCGGTTTCCGAAAGTTCCTCGAAGTTATTGTGCTTCATCCCTAACCAAGGCTACAGGTGGGGGGTGAGGCGTATTGGTGATTACCCACTATTCCTTACCGTTCAAGTGCCCTCAATCTCCCATTTCATCGCTGTTTGTGACCTCGGACCAGAGAGGTAAATATGTAGAATAATCCTGGTATTAATTTACGCGGACCTTACGGGCGCTACTCCTTCTTCCGTTTTATTAGCGTCTTATAAAGGTAGGAATCACTAAATCTTTCTTATCCAGAAAAGTGGGGGGAGAGTCCAAACCCCTTGCCCTACTCGGTTCAATACCACTGACTTGGGTCCGCGGAACATTAAACCCGGTTGCTATTACAGTGACCCGCACCTCATCTTCTAGTTTTTCATCTATATTGGCTCCAAATATTATATTAGCCTCATCATCCGCCGCTTGATGAATTATTTCCGCGGCTTCATTTATTTCAAAGAGGGTCATGTCAGCACCGCCGCTGATATTAAACAGGACACCCTTGGCTCCTTCAATAGACGTTTCCAGCAGAGGACTAGAAATAGCCTCACGGGCCGCCTCCGCCGCCCGGCTTTCCCCCTTAGCCTTGCCTATTCCCATTAAGGCAGAACCGGTATTCTGCATTACAGTCTGCACATCGGCAAAATCGCAATTTATCACTCCCGGTACCGCAATTAGATCAGATATTCCCTGTACTCCCTGTCTTAGTATATCATCCGCTATCCGGAAGGCGTCATTAAATGCAGTATGTTTATCTACCACCTGCAGGAGTCTGTCGTTAGGTATGGTGATAAGGCTGTCCACGGCTTCCCGTAAAGCTTCAATCCCCCGCTCGGCTTGCATGTTTCGTTTTCTACCTTCGAAAGTAAAAGGCTTAGTCACTACTCCGACGGTCAAAGCACCTAGGTCTTTGGCAATTTTGGCGATAATAGGAGCACCACCGGTTCCTGTCCCGCCTCCCATTCCCGCAGTTACAAAAACCATATCCGCACCCTGTAAAGCTTTTTTTATTTCATCAGCCGTTTCCTCGGTAGCTTTCATGCCTATTTCCGGATCAGCACCGGCCCCCAAACCCTTGGTGAGTTTCTCCCCTAGCTGGATTTTCTTTTCCGCCCGGGAAAGATAGAGAGCCTGGGCATCAGTATTTACGGCAATAAACTCCACTCCCTTGAGTCCTGCCTCTATCATACGATTAATCGCATTATTCCCTCCGCCGCCCGCGCCGATAACCTTAATTTTGGCAAACTGTTGCATCTCTACATCAAAATCCAATGGCATTTAAAAACCTCCTCCACCTTTACCTAAATAATTCTTTAAACCATTCGCTAATTCGTCCGATAAGGGCCGCTAGGCCTTTTTTGTTGTCACATTTTATGTTTAAATAGCGGGATGAATAAAGTAACCCGCCAAGAATTACCGCATTTTGGGGGTGGTTGAAATCAACCGGGATGCCCCGCATGTTTTCTGGTATGCCCAAACGGGTAGGTATGTTGGTATATTCCTCTATGCTGTTTATTAGACCGTTCAGTTCCGCCTCTCCCCCCACGACTACAATCCCCCCCGGAATTCGCTCCAGGCAGGAAAATTGCACTAGCTCAGCATAAATCATCTCCACTATTTCCTTGACCCGGGCAGATATGATTTGGGCTATCATGTCCTGCGATACCTGCCGACCTTCCTTGCCCCGAATGTTCGCCACATTTATAATCATATCACTCCTGGCTATCTCGGGGTTGGTCATACCGCTCCTTTCCTTAATTCTACTCGCCTCTTCCAATGATGTTTTTAGGATAATGGCGAGATCCCGGGTGATATATTCCCCCCCGATCGGCAGAACAGAAGTATACAGCAAACTGCCGGCCTCGAAAAAACTGATTTCGATAGTTCCCCCGCCGATATCGAGCAAGACCACACCCATTTCCTTTTCTGTGGGCAAAAGAACCGCCTCCGCTGCCAGCAAAGGATTATATATTATTTTTTCTGCCTGCAGATTAATGCGCTGTAGGCTGCGGTACATATTTTGGATAGCAGCCGTAGCGGCAACAATTAAAGTCGCTTCTAATTCCAGGCGACTGCCCACCATAGCTAAGGGGTCTTTTACCCCATCGTAACCATCGACTATGTATTGTCTTTCTACCGCTTGTACAATAGTTTTATCAGGGGGTAAAGCAACGTTACAGGCGGATTGCAAAACCCTCTGCCTATCTTCCGGGGTAATCTCATAGTTGGGGTTACCCACAGCCACTACCGCATGATTATTGATAGCATATACACTGCTGCCGGAAAAACCCAGAAGGGTACTGGCGATATCGACTCCGGTCAATCTTTCCAGATCGTTTAGACAGGTTTCAATAGAACGAGCCGTACTTTCGATATCAACGATATTGCCCTTACGCAAGCCTAATGAGGGCACATGGGAAACCCCTAATATGTTTAATTCTTGCTCCCGGACCAGTTCAGCCATCGCTGCCTTGGTAAAGCTGCTTCCTACATCCAGGGCCACCACAATGTTTCTATTTATATCAAGCACTCCTTAGAAAGATTCCTTCTTTCTTAGTACGCCAAATATACGGTTTTTCCCTTTTTTACATGAAGATTTAATTTAATATTTTTTCAGTAGATATCGACGAATAATCCCCAGATTCTGGAATATGCGTACCCCGAAAACCACTACTGCCGCTAGGTAAAGTTGCACTCCCAACCTGTCTCCCAGATAAGCCATGCCAGCCGCTAAAAGAGTATTTACCACAAAACCGCTAACAAAGATAGTAGTATCGAAATTATCCTCCATATAGGCCCTAATCCCACCAAAAACCGCATCAAGTGCGGCGATAACCGCAATGGACATGTATTTAGCATAAAGTGCACTCAGAAAAACCGGTAGCTGCATTCCGATCAGCAAACCTGTCAAAAGACAAAAGAGCACTAGAAGCCACATAAATTATTCCGCCTTCTCCTCATATTTAACCGGCTGGGCAAAAGTAAACTTGATATTGCCACTATAGGCAGGGATAGTGATTTCTTCTGCTTTTTCTATGGTAGCCTGTATTCCCAGCACTTTCAAAGATTCCATATAACCGTTTTTTATCAACATGCCGCTTTCCAGCATATCTGGGTTACCTATAGCCTTAATCACAAAGGGCGGGCCAATCCTATTCCAATTGACCAAAATCAAAGTACCCGCACACCTTATCTCTGTTTTAGCGGTAATCCGTTCACCGTTGATGGAGATAGCTTCAGCCCCTGAGGTTTTCAGTTCGTTAACCAACATCAACAAATCGGAATCGTGTACCAGGGAGAAACTAGGATTATCCCCCGGTTGAAGTTCGCGGGGATTATCATTGACCGTTATTATTACGCCGGGGCCTTTTACCGCCATAAGCCCGGCACTCATATTGGCATCGTGCAAATCTGCCTGCAAATCAGCCAT
>CAYRCG010000018.1:5646-20483 GCA_964422685.1 uncultured Syntrophomonas sp.
AGGACCCCCTATTCCTGCCCATTCCTGGTTTTTAAGACCGGTTGTCCCTTGAACCGCAAGTCAACATATTCCAATACATCATTACCCTTTTCTTCCAGTTCGGCTTCGATGCTGAAAATTTGCCCAACGAAATTAGCCTTTTCCTCTAATCTTTCCAGATTACCGAAATTGACTTCGGTTCCGGCTCGGGTATAAAAAACTATTTCCCTACTTTTGTTTATAAAGTGAAAATCAGATATTGCTTTCCTATTATCTATCGGCAATACATCATAGAGGGCTTTAATCATTTTGACTCCCTCCGGTTCCACCGCCTGTCCCAGATTTACCCGCGGCGGAAGGTCATCCATGGTGATTAGCGCGTAATCAACCAGGGAATAATTCTGCAACTTGTCTATACATACGCCTTCTTCATCAATACACAATAGAACATCTTGGTAGGGAACCAAGGCCCAGATTTTTCTTTCCTGTACCTTTACTTCAATTTGCCGGGGAAGGTGTCTCACCAAGCTGGCCTCTTTTATCACCGGGTGGATTTCTATTGATTTGCTAATAAATTTGTCATTTACCTCGAATATGTTTTGTCCCAGGCTAAGATCAGATAGACGAAGAACCTCGTCCTTGGATACCAGCTTTAGGCCGGTAATCGTAATCTTTTCTATATTAAAGAAGGAGCTATGCAGGAAAAGATATAGGGAAACTAGTGTCGCCAAAACCAGTATGGAGATACTGAAAAATCTGCGTGTTGCCACCTTGCTCATAGTCTTCTCCTATCCCCACAATTACTGTGAAGATTATAGCAGAAATCCGCAATAAAATCATTGTATCCCCGCAAAAGAATTAGCGCTGCGGGAGTAATCGAGTTGGCTCGGCGGAGGATGAAGGAGGATCGGATAGAGGGCAAAAGATTGCATATACAAGGCAGACATTAGACGTACCATTGGGTGAAAAACCCAGCACAGTCGCACAAAGGGGTATAAGCGGCAGGGCTCTCCCTAATTTTCCTACGGGAGGATTCCTGCCGCTTATCCCCATAGACATATGAATCGGTATTTACAGTCGTTCGATATCAGCCCCTAATTCTACCAACTTCTCATGGATTTTGTCATAACCCCGATCTATATGCTCCGCTTTGCCGACTATAGTTTCTTCGCGGGCAAATAAAGCCGCCAAGATTAACGCCGCCCCTGCCCTTAAATCAGTCGCCTCAACTGAGGCCCCTTCCAGGGTGGTTCTTCCCTCGATAATGGCTATCCGACCTTCTAGCTTAATATCAGCCCCCATACGCCTGAGTTCCTGTACGTGCATATAACGGTTTTCAAAAATGGTTTCAACTATGATGCTAGTTCCGGGAATAGAGGCGAACAAAGCCATCATCTGGGGCTGCATATCAGTCGGAAATCCCGGGTAAGGCATTGTTTTGACATCCGTGGGGCGGTACCTTTGTTTTCCGGTTATTTTAACCCCGCCGTTTTTGGCTATGATATCTATCCCTATTTCTCTCAGTTTGGCAATCAAGGGTTGTAAATGCTCCAGGATCACATTTTCCAAAAACGCCTCTCCGCGGCTAATGGCCGCTGCTACCATAAAAGTCCCGGCTTCGATGCGGTCGGGAATCACCCGGTGTTCAGCCCCTCCTAGTTTTTCCACCCCTTCAATCCGCACTATGTCTAATCCCGCCCCGGTTATTTTGGCCCCCATAGCATTAAGGAAATTTTGCAAATCGCCGATCTCCGGCTCACGGGCTGCATTTCTAATTATGGTAGTACCGGGTGTAAGGCTGGCGGCCATAATGATATTCTCCGTTGCTCCTACACTCGGGAAATCTAGCAATATTTCCCTGCCCATTATATCCCGGGCTTTTCCTTCCATAAATCCGTACCCTTCCCGCAGCTCATAGCCGAGGCTCCTTAAACCCTTCAGGTGCAGATCCATCGGTCTCACCCCTATAGCACAGCCTCCGGGATAGGCAACCCGAGCCTGTTTAAAACGGCCCAAAAGGGCCCCCATAACCAGATTTGATGCCCTCATCCTTCGCGAAATGTTTTCCGGAAGCTCGTAATGGTTAATGCCTCTGGCATCAATCGCCAATATATCATCTTCCCGTTTTATCTTCGCACCTAGTATCGCCAAGGCTTCCGACATCACATTTATGTCTTCTAAATCAGGTACCCCTGATAAAACTACTTCACCCGTTGACATCAGGCTGGCAGCCATAATCGGCAATGTCGCATTTTTAGAACCGCTTATTTCGACCTGGCCTTTCAGCCGATGTCCTCCTCTGATTCTTAAACTTTTCAAGAAAACACCTCCAGCAGGACTAAACCTTAAGGACAGATTTTTAAAGGAGTTCCAGCAAATGCAGGCCATATTCCCATACATTGCCAGCCCCCATGGTTATTAACAAGTCATCCTCCCGGCATACTTGCAACAAATAGGGAATAACCTCATCGCTGCCGGGGATATATACCGTGTTGCCGCCCCTATTACGGGCCGCCTGGCAGATAGTATCCCCGCTAACCCCGGGAATCGGTGTTTCCCCGGCAGAATATATTTCCGTTATTATCGCCAGATCAGCATCGGCCAGAGCCTCTCCTAGTTGTCGCCCTAATAATTGGGTCCTGGAATAACGGTGGGGCTGGAATAAAACCACCACTCTCCCGGGGTGGAAGTTCCTGGCCGCATTAATCGTCGCCCGTATTTCTGTAGGGTGGTGGGCATAATCATCTACCACAAGAACCTTGGATTTCTCCCCCTGGAGTTGGAATCTACGCCTGGCCCCGCGGAATCCTTTCAAGGCTGATTTTATAAGCTCCACGTCCAGCCCCAGTTCATAGGCACAGGCGATAGCTGCCAAAGCGTTCAAGGTATTGTGTTTTCCCGGCACCGCCAATTCAAAGCGTCCCAGGCATCCTATATCCCGCTTATAGGCATCAAAACCCGAGCCCAAACCATTAGATTCCCAATCCAGATAATAATAATCATTGGAGGGGTCTTCTCCGTAATACAATAAGCGCCTGTTTAGGGATGAATCCTTCATAAGGCTACGATTAAAAGCATCCCCTGCATAAAGCATGGCGAAGCCCTCCGGTCTAAGCTGTTCGATAAATTGGCGAAAAGCCACCCTGATATTATCTTCCGATTTATAATAATCCAGGTGATCATCTTCAACATTGGTTATTAAAGCGATATAGGGTCTTAATTCGAGAAATGAAGCATCACTTTCATCTGCCTCTACCACAAAATATTCTCCCTTACCAAGTCCCGCATTCAAGTCACTCCCCTGCATTTCCCCCCCGACAATAAAGGAGGGTTCAACCCCGCAATTGGCTAATATCATGTATAACATGGCGGTGGTAGTAGTTTTTCCATGGGCCCCGGCAACAGCCACGGCCTTCTTGGCATTCGCCAAATGCGCTAGCATCTGCCCCCGCTTTAAAATCGGAATCTTTTTCTCCCGGGCAACGCTCATCTCGATATTGTCTTGCGGTATAGCGGAAGAAGCAACCAGCAAATCCACCCCTTCCTTAAGGTTGGATGAAGAATGACCTTTAAATACTTCTACGCCTATTTCTTCAAGCCTTCTGGTAGTATCGTTAGACTGCAGGTCTGAACCACTAAGCCTATAACCCTGCTCAGATAACACCCGGGCTATGCCACTCATTCCCGCGCCTGCTATCCCTACCATATGAATCCATCTTCCTGGAGTGAAAGTCATTCCCCCATCTCCTTCTCCGATATCCATCCAGATACATTTTTATTCTATGCAAAATTAATAGAAGTGGTTACATTATAGCTGCTTGTCCCGGCGGAAGACTCGGCTGTTGGGCCATTACAGCCGGATGTAGCACCCATGCTTCGCCAACGTCCGCTTTGCATATTTATGCAACCCTAGGCAACAAAAAAGGTTTGCAGCAGAGTCACTTTCTCGATTCTGAATTATTGAGCAAATTAAATATCAGGTCCAATATCTCATTTAAGGCATTGGGCCTGCCTTCCTTGGCCATATTATCAGCCATTTCCCGCAAACAAAGCGGATTTTCCCTTAATTCGTTTACCTTTCTAAAAAGAGTATCCCCATCCAGGAACTCATCAATAACCATTACCGCCGCTTTTTTTGCCAAAAGGGTCCTGGCATTTTTCTCTTGATGACCTTCAGCCGCATAAGGATAGGGAATAAGGATAGCCGGAAGCCCTAGAATGGCTAGCTCAGAAAGGGTGCCGGCTCCTGCCCGGCATACAGCCAGATCAGCCGCTGCCAGCGCCTCCTCGATATTATACATATAGGGGTATAATTGAAGAAAGGGTTTTCCCGGCGATAAATTATCCAGGTGCCTTTTAATCTCGCTATAGGCTGATTCCCCGCAAATCCATATTATTTGCATTTTATCCTCCGGCCAGCGCGGTACCGCTTCCAACATAGCCCGATTAATAGTCATGGCTCCGCGGCTACCACCAAATACCAACAAGGTAAAAAGATTCGGGTTTAGCTGTAGCTTTTTAATGCTTTCTTCCCGCTGCACGTTTAATATTTCTGCTCTAACCGGCATTCCGGTTACTTCCATAGATTTGGCCTTCATATAAGAACCGGCCTCGGCAAAATTAAGCATAGCAAAATCCACCCTGCGGGCTAAATTGCGGTTAGCCAACCCGGGGAAAGCGTTCTGTTCATGTATTACCGTCTTTGTCGGGAAAAAGGTAGCAGCGAGTACAACGGGGAAAGACACATAGCCCCCGGTTCCCAGCACCATATCCGGTTGAAATTCTTTGATTATATCCCAGGCCTGAAAAAGACTTTGCGGGAATTTTACTAGGGAACGAGAAGCCTTAAGCATAGAAGAACGATTAATTCCCGATACATCGATGGTGGTAAACCTAAGACCGGCCTGGGGAACGATACTAGATTCCAGACCCTTCCTAGTGCCTACATAGAGAATTTCAGCATCTTTTTGTCTTTCTTTTATACCCTTCGCTATAGCTAAAGCGGGATATATATGTCCCCCAGTACCTCCCCCGGTAATAATAAATTTCATTATTTAAAAATTGCCCCCTTTGGAATGTATCACGGCATTTCACAGGGACGATATTACCCTATAGTTCGAAGCCGGAATCTACGATGAAAAGCGGGGTAAGCTAATCCCAAAATATAGAACCTACCCCTTATTTGCCTTAATTGCAATAGCGGGATATATTCAGCAGCAGACCTACTCCGCATAAGGTAAATAACAATGATGACCCCCCGTAGCTTATGAAAGGCAGGGTTATCCCGGTGACGGGTAAGGCGCCGGCTACTACCGCTATATTAACTAAGGCCTGAAAAACTATCATAAGCGTAATACCTACCGCCAAAAGACTGCCGAAGGTGTCCGGGGCCTTGATAGCTATCCTGAAACCGCGCCAAGCGAAGAGGAGAAAAAGGAGCAGGACCAGACCGGCTCCTACAAAACCCAATTCTTCGCCCAAAATAGCAAAGATAAAGTCGGTATGCTGCTCGGGAAGATAGAAGAATTTTTGCCGGCTCCTTCCCAGGCCCATCCCAAACAAACCGCCCGACCCTAAAGCGTAAAGAGATTGAATAGTCTGATAGCCTTCGTCACTGGCATATTTCCAAGGGTTAGCAAACGCGAAAAGCCTTTCCAGGCGATATGGCGCTACCGCTATAGCCGCAAATATTGCAGCCAAACCCGCCATAAAAAGACCCCCTAGATGGGACCATCTAGCCCCTGCTGCCAGCAGCATAAAAAATACCGTTGCCGCGATGGCAAAAGCGGTTCCCAGGTCTGGCTGCAATAGAATCAATCCAGCTACTACCGCTACCAGGAACAAATAGGGCAATACCCCTTTTGTAAAAGAAGGAATAGCGGAAAGATTTCGTTCCATACTGCGGGCTAAAAACAGCACTATCCCTAATTTGGCCAAATCCGAAGGGGCAAAATGCAAAAAGCCCACTCCCAGCCAACGATTGGATTCATTCACCTCGATGCCTAGGGGGGTAATAACCAGGACTAGGCAGGCCAAAGATATTATCACAATAGGCAAAGCAAATTCTTTAAGCTTATTGTAGTTTATTCTCATCATTACCAGCATAGCCATTATGCCTAATACCGCCCAATATGATTGACGCTTAAAAAAATAATAGGCATCATCGTAACGGATATTGGAAGTAACCGCGCTAGAACTAAACACCATTACCAACCCTATTCCTAATAGGGCCATCGTGGTAACAAAAAGGATGAAATCAGGCGGACCTTTTTTTGCTCTCAATCCTTATCCCCCCAGCACGGATTCGACTAGCTCACAGAAAATATCTCCCCGTTCTTCATAGTTGGCGAACATATCCCAACTGGCGCAAGCCGGAGAAAGCATTACTACTTCATTCTTTCTCGCCAACTCATAAGCCTTAGTTACAGCAGCCGCCATATCTTCTACCTCATGTATATTCCGAAAGCCGGCATCGATGACTGCAGACTTTATTTCTTCCCGAGCCTCCCCTAATAGAATCAGTTCTTTTACTTTACCCTTTATCAATTTAGCCAATTGGGAAAAACTTGAACCTTTGTTCCTGCCGCCGGCTATTAAGATTACGGGTTGAGTGAAAGATTCCAACGCTTTTATTACTGCCTCGGGATTGGTAGCTTTGGAATCATTGACATATAGTACCCCTGCATAGGTGCCTAGCTCCTCCATCCGATGTCTGACCCCAGGAAAACTGCGTAGCGCCCGGCGAATATCCTCCGGACTTACCCCGATAATGCTAGCCATCATTGTTGCCGCTAGTATGTTCTCCAGATTATGTTTCCCCCGCAATGATACTTCATCAATCCTCGCAACTTCCTGGATGGCATCCTTGTACTTGGTTATTATTATTCCATCATCTATAAAAGCACCTTCCCTGAGCCGCCGCGTAGCGGAAAAGAAGAACACTTGGGCAGGGCAACTCCGGGCTATTTCCCTCAGGATAGGATCTTCATAATTAAATAGGGCATAATCATCCGGCTTTTGCCGGGCAAAAATCCCCGCTTTAGCTGCAATATACCTTTCCATGCTTTTATGGCGATTAAGGTGATCCGGAGTGATGTTTAGCAAACAAGAGATATAAGGGCGAAAAGATCGGCTGGTCTCTAACTGAAAACTGGATAGCTCCACTACTACCATCTTTTCGGCTATGTTATCCAGCAAAGTGCTTAGAGGAATACCGATGTTACCGCCGGCTGAAGCACTAATTCCGGCCTGGGTTAAAATATAGTGCAGCAAGGAGGTAGTGGTAGTCTTGCCATTAGTCCCGCTTATGGCTAAGTATTCAAGCCCCTCAGGTTTAAGGATATATGCCAATTCAACTTCCCCGATTACCGGAATTTCCTGTTCCCGCGCTTGCTGTATCGCTGTCGTTTCCGGGGGAACCCCCGGACTAATTACCAGCAAATCAAAGTCACCCCGGTTTACATCCGGATAACCGCCGGTGTAATACTTAACACCCAGCCTTTCTAGTTCCTCGATAATGGGCAATAAGTCCCGAGCGTTCTTCTCATCGCAGGCAGTAAGACAGGCACCGCGTTTATCCAGAGCTTTTATCGCCGCCATACCACTGCGAGCCAATCCCACTACTAATATCCTTTTGCCGTTAAAGTCCAAGCCATCTCCTCCCAACCGGGCTATGTAATAAAAGGCGTGAGGGGAATATATCGCGACATATCTTAGCTAAATCCCCAAAAACTCCAAATCCCCAAAAGCATAAATATAAAGGAAAGGGCCCAGAAAAACCTGACTACCTTGGCTTCCGGCCACCCTTTTAATTCATAATGGTGATGCAGAGGGGCCATTAGAAAAATCCTTCGGCGTGTTGTCTGGTACGATATGACCTGCAGTATAACGCTTAGGGTCTCTATCACATATACCCCGCCTATAATAACCAGGGCGATTTCCGCGCGGGTAAAAGCCGCGACTGCCGCCGCCGCCCCCCCTAGAGCCATAGAACCGGTATCACCCATAAAAACGCGGGCAGGATGGCGGTTAAATACCAAAAACCCCAGGCAAGCCCCGGCTAGTGCGCCGCAGAATATGAGCAGGCCATAATGGCCGGTTATTAGGCAAACAGCGCCCAGGGCCAGGCTGGCAAAAAAACTCACCCCGGAAGCTAGACCGTCCAATCCATCGGTAAGGTTCACCGCATTAGCAGTACCCACGACAACAATGATAATAAAAGGCAGGTAGAGCCAACCCAAATCTATTGCTTGACCGCTAAACGGCATTAGTATAGCGGTCCCGCGTTTAAAATAAAGAATAAGCAGAAGACCGAAAAGGAAAGCCGTCAAGAGTTGCAACCCAAATTTTTCCCGAGCGCGCAGCCCTAGGGAACGTTTCAATACCACCTTGATATAATCATCCCAGAAGCCAATGGCCGCAAAGGCTATCATTAAGAGCAAGGCTGCCAAGGCTTCGGTGCTGCTACCAGCCATAATAAAACTGGCCATCATTACAGCAGTAATGATAATTATTCCCCCCATAGTGGGGGTGCCTGCTTTGGCAAAATGGGCCCGGGGACCATCCTCTCTAATATTCTGCCCTACTTTGAGTTTTTTAAGAAACGGAATTACTATCGGTCCCATTATTAGTGAAACCACTATGGCGACAACTGCTGCCAAAAGTGCATTAATCAAATAACTTTGCAACTAATACCCTCCCGCTCGAGCAATAGTTTAACGGTGGTTGGACCATAGGGGGACAATCGTTGGGGGCAAATGTTTACTATTGCCAAACCATCGTTAAACCACAGCTAAACACTATTTAACCACCGTTAACCAAGAATAGGCTTCTTCCACCATGCTTTCCAGTTGCATTCCCCGGGAGGCCTTGAACAGTATGCTATCCTCACTGCCTATATTCTTTTGGAGGAATCCCATACCTTCTTCCTTGGAAGGGTAGTGTTTGACCTGTTTCTCTGTCATACCTGCGGCACGGGCGCCATCCGCTATCCAGACAGCCCGCTCTCCTACGCAAAGCAAAATATCCACCTGGTTCTGGGCTGCATGGCGACCGACCTCTCGGTGCCCCTCTTGTTCATAATCACCTAATTCAAACATATCCCCCAAAACCGCTATCAGCCTACCTCTCCCCCGCAATTCCCGAGTAGTTTCCAGGGCATTAATCATGGAAAGCGGATTGGCATTATAGCTATCATTAATAATTTTGCCTCCTCCCGGCAAGGGGATAATCTCCAACCTTTGCCAACCCGGTTTAAAATCAAGCAGGCTGGATTTAATGCTTTCTAAAGAAACCCCCAGTAAAAAGGCCATGCCCGCAGCCGCAACTACATTCATAGCCCAACTCCTGGAAGGCAAGGGCAAAAAGAGCTTTTCCGGTGTACCCAAACAGTTAAAGTCTATCTCTATGCCACGATTCTTTATAGTAGTATTATCTATGCGAAATTCACAATCCTTATTATAGCCAAAGCGGTATTTTTTCACCGGGTAGAATCGGGCTGCCTCCCCAAGCAGTGGTGAATCTCCATTAATAAGGGCAAAATCTTCAGCCCCGAGCGTTGCCAATACTTCCGTTTTAGCCCTAGCTATATTCTCCAGGCTCCCTAAAGTTTCCAAGTGCACCTTTTCCACATTGCTGATTAAGGCTGCACTGGGCCGGGCGATTTTAGCCAATTGTAATAGCTCCCCCTCCCCCCTCATAGCCATTTCTAATACTGCAACCTGATGGGTTTCATCTAGTTGCAATAAGGTCAAGGGAAGGCCGATCTCATTATTAAAGTTCCCGCTGCTTTTCAAGGTATTAAACCGGGATTGCAGACAAGAGGCTAAAAGTTCTTTGGTGCTGGTTTTACCGACACTACCGGTAATAGCTATTACTGGAATATTAAAACTACGCCGGTAGGCGGATGCTAGTTCCTGCAAAGCCTTTAAAGTATCATTAACCATTATTATGCTTTTACCGATGCCGGCTTCCGCTAGGCAGTCCTCCCGGGAAACAACCGCCGCCACAGCTCCGTTTTCCCATGCCCCTTCCAAAAAATCATGTCCATCATATCTATCTCCTTTTAGGGCAATAAACAAATAACCCGGTTTAATGCGGCGCGAATCGATTTCAACCCCGCGGGCTAAAGTCCTCCCATCCCCCGCCAAGAGTTTTCCTTTCATGTTATCAGCCAGCGTTCCTAACTCCAAATACATCATTTTGTCTTTCCTTTCAGGAATTCCGCCGCCACTACCCGGTCATCAAATTCCAGAACCCGGTCCTTTACCAATTGATAGCTTTCATGCCCTTTCCCGGCTATAACTACTAAGTCATCGTTACGCGCCAGGTGGATAGCATGTCTTATAGCTTCCCTGCGGTCAACAATTATAGCATAGCGGGAATTTTCCACCTTATCCATTCCTGGGGTTATTTCTGCAATAATATCCTGGGGCTCTTCACTGCGGGGATTATCTGAAGTAACCACGCAAAAATCACTATATTTAGCGGCAATTTCACCCATTAAGGGCCTCTTACCCCTATCCCTGTCACCCCCGCAGCCGAATACACAAATCAAGCGTTTTTTCCCCAATGCCCGCGCAGTTTTAAGGATATTTTCCAAGCCATCCGGGGTATGTGCATAGTCTACGATAACTGCAAAATCCTGTCCGCAATCCACCTTTTCAAAACGCCCCGGGACCCCCTCTACCTTAGCCAGGGCAGATTGTATTAAACCAGGGTCTATTCCCTCCTGCAAAGCAAAACTGATAGCAGCCAGGGCATTATAAACACTAAAAAGTCCGATGAGTTTCATTTTTATGTGCAGGCTTTGGCCCCCGTAGCGCAGCCGAAAACTGCTGCCATTCAGATCAATCTTCAATTCATCGGCTCGGAAATCGGCACTATTATTAATACCATAGCTATGACAAGGGACAGTTGTCGCCGCAATAATTTCATCACTCCAAGGATCATCGGCATTAATAATAGCATAGTTTTTCCCCTCTGCTTTTATCATTTTAAAAAGCCGTAACTTAGCTGCCCGGTAATTGTCCATATCCAGGTGAAAATCGAGGTGGTCCTGGGTCAGGTTGGTAAACGCCGCCACGTTGAAATCTATTCCCGCCACCCGATTTAATTGCAAGGCGTGTGATGAAACCTCCATAACCATATAATCGGCCTTCCCCTTCCGGCATAAGGCCATGAAATCCTCAATCTCCGGAGCCTCTGGAGTGGTATGCTGCATTTCTTTCTGTATTTCCCCCAGTTGGGCATAAAGGGTGCCCATTATAGCTGTTTTCTTTCCCGCCCTTTTTAAAATGGCTTTGATCAAATGGGTCGTAGTGGTTTTGCCATTGGTTCCGGTTACGGCAATCACCCGCAAGGACTTTGAGGGATGCCCATAATAGTTTGCGGCTACCAAAGCCAAAGCGCCGCGGCTATCAGGGGTAATCAGCAGGGTCACTTCCCCTCCCCCGCCTAGATCAAGCGGTTTTTCCGCCAACACCGCCACCGCTCCGTTTTTGACCGCTTGCTCGGCAAATAAATGCCCATCATTCTTTTCGCCGCTTATGCAAACAAACAGATTTCCCGGTTTTACTTTCCTGGAATCATAAGCGATTCCGCTTATCTCTTTATCCAAAGAGCCAAACTGCACCTTGATGGTTAGATTCTCTATTATATCAACCAGCTTCATTTATAAGTCGTCCCCCTTCTCGGTTAGTGCTTATTCCCCCACCGGTTGAAATTTAACCTTAACGCTGGATCCGCTGCAAATAACCTTCCCGGCTTCAGGCAATTGCTGATAGGCCAGGCCATAACCCTCCGGTATTAAATGCAGCCCTAGGTCGGCCAATATCCTGGCTACTTCTTTTATCGATTTTCCCTGTAAGTCGGGAATGGTAACTTCCGCGCCTTCCTTTCCTCCTTCGAAGGGGGTCAGATGAATTATAACCTCAGACTCCCGCTCCACTTTACTATGGGCTCGGGGGGTCTGTTGCCAGACCACTGTACCATTTCCGTCGGTAACAACCTTCAAACCCCGCGCTTTTATCAGGGAAACCGCCTCCGATACCGGCAAGTTAACTACATCAGGGACAATAAGTTTTTCTTTAGGTTCACTAACCGGCTCGTTTTTACCGGAATCATAGCGGGGTATCTCCAAATATTTAAAAGAATCCTTTAGGATTTCTCGGAAAGCCGGCGCCGCCACCCATCCCCCATAATAGGGATAACCCTTGGGGGCATCTACCACTACTATGCCCAATAGGCGCGGCTGGTTGGCCGGGGCAAAACCGACGAAAGAGGCCACATGTTCGTTGCTCATATATCTTCCGTCCGCCCCTACTTTTTGAGCTGTACCCGTTTTCCCGGCTACCTTATAGCCTTCCAAATAAGCATTACGTCCCGTCCCATTTACCACTTCACCTTCCAGCATTCCGCAAAGTTCCCGGGCGGTTTCGGGAGAAATGACCTGCCTCACCACCTGAGGCTCCATCTTTTTAATTACATTTCCCTTGTCGTCAATAACCTGCTTAAGTAGGTGGGGCTTCATCAACTTGCCCTCATTAGCTACCGCCCCTACCGCAACCAATAACTGTATAGGGGTAACCGCATTAGCCTGCCCCATGGACATAGTAGCCAGGTCAATCTGCCGTGCCGAAGCTTGAGGGACAATGATCCCTGATGCCTCACCGGGCAGGTCTATGCCGGTCTTTTGTCCGAAGCCGAATGCCTTAAGATACTTATAGTAGTTTTCTAGGCCTAACTCCAGGCCTA
Source organism: uncultured Syntrophomonas sp. (assembly GCA_964422685.1). Taxonomy (GTDB): domain Bacteria; phylum Bacillota; class Syntrophomonadia; order Syntrophomonadales; family Syntrophomonadaceae; genus Syntrophomonas. Next base: position 18,379 of record CAYRCG010000018.1, read on the forward strand.
TCTGCACAAAAGCCACATTACAAGATTTTTCTATAGTCTCAGCAAAGCTTTGGCTGCCATGGGCTCTCCTATCGGGACAACCGATAGTTTCCTTGCCCACCTTGACATAACCAGGGCAAAAGAAGCGGCTATCCGCATTCACTGTGCCTGCCTGCAGGGCCATAGCTGCAGTAGTTATCTTCATAGTCGACCCCGGTTCATAGCTGTCATTAATGCCATAATTGCGACGGTTGCCGGCCGGATAGGAGGAAAAATCATTAGGGTCAAAAGTGGGTCGGGAAGCCAAAGCTAGGATTTCCCCGGTAGTAACATCCATTATTATAGCTGCGGCTGATTTGGCTTGCCTTTCTTTGAATACTTTGTCCAGTTCTCTCTCCGTAATATATTGAATGCTTTCATCTATGGTCAAGATCAAATTAGCCCCATCAACCGGGGGGATAAATTTATGGGTAGCCTCCGGGATGGGTCGGTTGTAAGCATCATGTTCAATAATTATGCGACCTTTAGTACCCCCCACCAATTTATCATAAAAAAAATCTACCCCTTCCAGGCCATTGTTATCAATCCCCGCTATGCCGAGCACATGGCTGGCCAAAGTCCCCTTAGGATAATAGCGGCGACTCTCTTCCGTAAGCCCAATTCCGGGCAAATCCAATTTTCTTATGGCTTGCGATTTTTCCGGTTCAACCTGCCTTTTCACCCATTCGAAGGAACTATGCCGGCTAATCCGGCGCAATAGATTCTCCTCATCCATTTCTAAGACCTTTGCTAGTTGGGCGGCAACTTCCTTTTGCTTACCTTGGCTACAAACCGCTGCCGGGATGGCATACACTGAATCAGCACTAATCGAAATAGCCAATTCACTGCCATTGCGATCATAGACTATTCCTCTTTTAGATTCTACCGGCACATCGCGCATCCGGTTTTGCAAAGCTTTTTCCGAGAGTTCGGCTCCTTTGACAAATTGTACCCAAAAGACCCTACTCCCTAAAAGTAAAAATAGAACAGCAAAGAAGAAAAAAAGCGTTGCAATACGCTTTCTTACTATAAAGCCGGTGGTTTGCATAAATATCCACCTCGTTCTTTAATTGCTCTGAGCAGCTAACCGAACCAAGTTATTGTATATCTTGGTTAGAGCCTTTTCTTGGTCGTTGTCAGCTATCTCCGATGAAACTTGTTTCATAGTTGCCCTTTCTTCTTTTTCGGCAGGAATCACTACCGCAAATTTCAAATCTTCCCCCGCCTTTACCATGCCCAAATCCTGGACAGCCATTAATTCTATCCTGTCCAAGGAGCTCTTTTGGGCTATTTCATATTCAATGCGTCGGTTGGAGTCTTGCAGTTTTTCTATATCCGCTTCCAACCCTACTATCTGGTACCCCATATTGGAAACCGTTATGCATAAACAAACAATCAATAAAGCCCAAGCGAAGAAAAATAGTCCACTCTTCAATAGCCAGGTTTTTTTACCATCAATCTTTTTATAAGTCCTGCGTATCTTTCTTACTTGTCCGTTACTAACTTCCGGATGGATTTCCTTGGGAACGTCCAGAACCCTGGCTAGACTTTGGTTTGCCTGTAACATATTTTATTCTTCCTCCCCCGAATATAGAACTTTTAGATTTTTTCGGCCACCCGCAGCTTGGCACTTCGGGCCCGTGGATTAACCTCACATTCTTCTTTGGAGGGTACAATCGGCTTACGGTTTATTATCCGAATTTCCGCCCGATGGTCACAGGTACAAATCGGGCTTTGGCTAGGGCATATACAATCCCTGGCTTTGTCCCTCATAAATTCCTTAACTAAACGGTCTTCCAAAGAGTGGAAAGTGATGACAGCGAGCCTCCCCCCCGTTTTTAACACCTTTAAGGCCTGCGGCAGTACTTCCTTTAAAGCTTCTAACTCACTATTGACAGCTATCCTTAAAGCCTGGAAGCTCTTACGCGCCGGATGCTTTCCCCGACGGTAGGCAGCCGGCACTGCAGCCTTGATTATCTCCGCTAGTTGCAGGGTACTATCTATAACCTCCGCTTTCCTATGTTGCGCAATCGCCGCAGCTATGCGCCGGGAGTAACGCTCTTCCCCAAAGTCATATAGTATTTGCG
>CAYRCG010000019.1:0-20452 GCA_964422685.1 uncultured Syntrophomonas sp.
TAGATTTTTTTATAGTATTAATAAACCGTTGCAAAAGTTTAATTTCCGTTCTAATCTTTTCAATTACACTATTTCCTGCATTATGGGTATAAAATTTTTGTAAATCTTCTAATATATCCTCAACCTGATTGGACATGGCGAGTACGGCAGCATGCTCTAATAGTATGTGTTTGTCGAAATCGTAATTTAGGAATCGTAGTATTAAATCCATTTTTCTGCTACTACCGCTTTTGCACAGAAGGATTTGAATACTAAGCTCCCTTTTACATGATTCCAATACCATTACTTGTTGTAGTATATCCTGATAAAGGGTTTTTATCGTTTCGTTCATCTTGTAATCCCCCCGGACAGCATATCGAAATGCGAAAATGCAGTAATACAATTACGAACTAATTTTTTGCATATTTCCAGCTATGTTTTTAATTCGACTTAAAGCTTATTATTCCTTTTGTTGTTGATTCCTTATTCCATGTTTGTATCAGGTTGTTTCGGCATGCTATAATTTTGCTGACAGGGAGGTAATATTATGCCTTTTGACGGAATTACCATAGCTACACTTTGTCAGGAATTAAACCCTTTGCTAAAGGGAGGAAGAATAGATAAGATCCATCAACCCGAAAAAAATGATTTACTTTTATCCATCAGGACCATTAGGGATGGCAATCTGCGTTTAACGCTATCTGCTAATTCCAGATGGGCCAGGATGCATATCGATAGCATTAAAAAGCAAAATCCTTCTAAGCCCCCGGTATTTTGTATGCTTTTGCGCAAATACCTAGAAGGCGGCAAAATACAGGAGATAAAACAGGTAGATTTTGAACGAATTATTCATATCGATATCGAGGCTTTTGATGATTTTCGGGAATGGAAAACCAAACGTCTGATTTGTGAGTTTACGGGGAGACATTCGAATATCATATTGGTAAACCCGGAGAACAACCTTATAATTGACGGTATGAAAAAATACGGGTATGACCAGAGTAGCCATCGCGAAGTTCTGCCCGGCAAAGAGTATATAAGTCCGCCCCGGCAAGATAAATCAAACCCCCTCGATACTGCCTACGAAGACTTTGTGCAACTAATGTGGAAACAAGGAAGCAACAACACCTTGGCCGATGCATTCTTCCGGGTTTATTCCGGGATTAGCCCATTTTCCTCCCGAGAAATCTGTTTGGCTGCCGGTCTTAATCCCTTGTTGCCGGTTGAGCAATGCGGAGAGTTAGAGTTCTCTAATCTCTTCCAATATTGCAAAAGGCTATTGCAGCTTTCGGGGCATTCTTCTGTTGAGTCCTTTGTAGCATATAAAGATTCACGGGCAATTGAATTTGCCCCTTATCCCATGTTGTCTATAGATGAAACCTACCACAGTTTCTTCAGTTTCCCCGGTATTAATGAAGCCTGCGATCATTATTACAATGATAGCCTGAAACAACTACGACTGGAGTCCATGAAAACTAATCTGAGCAGGAATATTAAAATACGACTAGATAAAGCCTATAAAAAACAGTTTTTCCAGGAAGGTGATTTGGCCAAGGCCCATGAAAAAACGCGCTATAAAGAATGGGGCGAAATGCTTACCGCCTATGCCTTCAAGTTGCAAAAAGGCGATAGGCTGGCCGTTGTTGAAGATTTTTATCAGGGGAAAGAAATAGAAATTCCGCTGGACCCTCGCTATACCCCCATTCAAAATGCCCAAAAATACTTTAAGATTTATAACAAAAGTCGCAAGGCAATAAAACACCTGCAACAATTGTTAGTTTCTAATAGGGGAGAAATAGAATACCTGGAATCGATAATTATATTGATAAGGGAAGCTGAAACCCCCGAAATTGTAGAGGAGATAAGGGAGGAACTGATAAAGCAAGGTTACCTCAAGGAGCATTCCCAGCGTAAAAGCCGAGAATTATCCAAAAGCCAACCCCGTCTTTTCCTATCCTCTGATGGCTTAGAAATATACGTAGGCCGAAACAACCGACAAAATGATTATTTAAGTTTGAAGCAAGCTGGACAACAAGACCTGTGGTTGCATAGCAGCAAGATTCCCGGCACCCATGTAATAATAAAATTACCCAAAACGGTAAACTCTATCCATGATGTACCCGTTACCAGCCTAGAGGAAGCCGCTGATTTAGCTGCCTATTTCAGCAAGGCCAAAGAAGCGGATAAGGTCCCGGTCGATTATACTTTCCGCTCGAATGTGCGCAAACCGGCCGGTGCCAGACCCGGCATGGTAATTTATGACAACTATTGGACAATCATGGCCAATCCCCGCTCTGAAAAGCTCTGCCGTTTGTTGCGTCTAGGCGAAACACCTTATTAATCCTTTTTACCCCTAGGGGTCACTTAAAAATAACGCAGAATGACAGGGGGCTGCGCCTTAAATCCCTTGCACCGGGTCCCCTTACCCCTCACGCCTCACCTTTATTACTAGGGTGATAGAATTTCTACCGAGCCGTCCGGGTTTTTCCTATACCGGCTACCTTCCTCCAAGATATATATTTTCTTATTCTTGGTATCTATAGCCAGATCACGGTTAATAAGGGTGCTTATTTCGTCTTTTCTTGCCAAGGTGCGGATATGCACCCCATTATCGTATAATTGTATATGCAGTTTCCCGTTCCCCTGGGGAATCGTTTCTTGTTGGGAGCGCTTATATGGTTTTAAGAAAACATACTGATAGCCACCCTCGGCAAAATGCATTTCCTGCCCATTTAAGAAAACACGCAAAGCTAGCCCTCCTTCCTCAGGCACGGCTGCCGGGTTTAACCACGGGGAATTTGCCTTCCCGGCAAAGCGGACAATCGTCAGCTTCATAGGATTCAATATTCATGGTAAGTACTGCCTCTTGTTTAACCTTAAACTCCACCTGACCATTGCTGCGATCCACCAGTACAGCTACCCCCGCCACTTCAGCTCTGGACCTCTTTACTATTTCAATCACTTCCCAAACTGAGCCACCGGTAGTTACTACATCTTCGACTACAAGAACCCTTTGTCCCGGATGTAGCGCAAAACCCCTTCGCAATACCATGTTTCCGTCTTGTCTCTCCGTAAACATGGCCGTTATTCCCAATTGCCGCGCCACTTCATACGCCACTATTATGCCCCCCATAGCCGGACCTAGGACTACCTCAATATTATCATTCAGAAACTTCTCCGCAATATGCCCAGCCAATTGCTCAGTATATTTAGGATATTGTAAAACCTGGGCACATTGCATATATTGGTTGCTATGGCGCCCCGAGGTAAGCAAAAAATGTCCCTCCATAAGGGCCCCGGAATCTATAAATATCCTAGTAGCTTCCTCCCTGCTTAACATCCGTCTATTCCTCCAATTCGCTAATTATCTTCATAGCCGCTTCTACTGGGTCCTTTGCCTGGGTAATAGGTCTGCCAATGACCATAAAATCCGTCCCCATCTGCAGGGCCTGCTTCGGCGTGGTTATCCTTTTTTGGTCATTCTTCTCCGACCAAGCGGGCCGAATGCCCGGGGTGACGATTTTAAAGTCAGGGCCACAGGCTCTCCTTATAACCTCGATTTCCTGCGGTGAGGATACAACCCCAGATATTCCGCACTCTTTTGCCATAAGGGCCCACTTGACTACAATTTCCTCCAGTTTCATGCCTTTAAGCCCTATCTCTTCTTCTAATTCCCCCTGGGATATACTGGTCAGCACGGTTACCGCCAAAGATAAAGGCACAGCCACACCCAGCTTTTGGGCTTCATCTTCCACCCCTTCTACCACTTGACGCATCATTTCCCGTCCTCCGGCAGCATGAACATTAAACATAAAGCAATTCAAGCGGGTTATTACCCTGGCGGCGGCAGCAACGGTATTCGGGATATCATGGAATTTTAAGTCTAGAAAGACCCGTCCTCCCAACTGATTGATTTCTTCTACTATTCGCGGTCCACAGCTATTGAACAACTGCATCCCTACTTTAAAAGCCCCTACATAGGGAGCCAATTCCTGAACTAATGATAGGGCTTGCTCCCTTTTATTTACATCCAGTGCTAATATGATCCTATCCTTCGCTTGCAAATTCATTCCCTCCTGCTGTCTATTTGGTTAATGCGCATTTCGTCCCATACACCCCCATGCCGTTTCGGACATAAGCGGGTAAGCTTTGCCGGTGCTGAAGGCCACTACGCCTGGGCAATGCCTATCAGTTCTTGAATACCGGCAAAACCCTGCTCCTGCATATACTGTTCAATGCCACTTAATAAATCAAGAGGCAGACGGGGGTTTGCGAAAATTCCGGTTCCAACGGAAACGGCAGCAGCCCCGGCCATGAAGAACTCTAGGGCATCTATATGGTTCGTAATTCCTCCTCCGCCTAATATAGGCAGGTTTACCTCCCGGTATACCTGATAGACCATTTTTAAAGCGACCGGTTTAATGGCCGGCCCCGACAAACCTCCGAAAACATTACCCAAAACCGGCTTTTTCCGGCTTATATCGATAGCCATACCCCCCAGGGTATTAATCATGGACAGGGCGTCTGCCCCGCCTTCAGCGGCGGCATAGGCAATAGCTACGATATCGGTAACGTTGGGGGAGAGCTTGGGCATTACCGGAAGGGTGGTTACCTTTTTTACGGCAGCGACTATTTCCCGCACTGTTTGGGGGTCAGTGCCAAATTGAATTCCCCCCTGCTTAACATTGGGGCAGGAAATATTTAACTCTATACCAGCTATACCCTTTTCTCCTTCCAAACGGGAAGCTATCAAAGCGTAATCTTCGATGCTATTCCCGGCTATGTTAGCTATAACAGTAACCCGGTTCTCCCGAAGTCGGGGCAGGTATTCCTGCAGGAAGATATCTATACCGGGATTTTCCAATCCGATGGCATTTAGCATCCCCGCCGGAGTTTCATAAATCCTCGGTCCCGGATTCCCCGGACGGGGGTAAAGGGTTGTACCTTTGACAATTACCGCACCGATTCTTTCCGGTTCAATAAAATCGGTATATTCAAAACCATAACCGAAAGTTCCCGAAGCAATTGCTACCGGATTTTTTAGCTCTATTCCTCCCAGATTTACCGCTAGATGCAAAGTCCTACCTCCTATAAGTATGAACAATTGTTTGACAATTTCTTAGTGATAGCCTAATAGTGTTTAAGTGATGGCTTGACAATAGTATAACCTTACCCTAGCCTCAGCTCGTCCATATTAAATACAGGGCCATCCCTACATATTTTAACATAATGTTCCTCATCCGGCTTGATCTTGCGGGCACAGCCTAAACAGGCTCCCACACCACAGGCCATGTATTCCTCTAAAGAGACTTCCCCGGGTATATGGTTTTCCCTGGCCCACTTCTGCCAAAGCCTCATCATCGCTTCAGGTCCGCAAGTGTATACCATATCTATCGATTCCGCTTCCAGCATTCCGGAAAATAGTGCGGGAGCCAAGGGGCCTTTTATACCGCGGCTGCCGTCCATTGTCGCTATCAGCACCCGGCTTCCTATAGCTTCCAACCGGTCGAGGGCTAGAAGCTCTTTTTCATTTCCCACCCCATATAGAATCAAAACCTTTTTGGCCTTCCCCCTCAGCTCCCGGGCTAAATAGAATAACGGAGCCATACCCACTCCCCCGCCTACTAAAAGACATTTTTTTGCGGATTCCGGCATAGAGAAACCGCGCCCCAAAGGGCCCATAATATCAAGAATCGTTCCGCCGGGCATATCGGCCAATAATGCAGTACCCTTGCCCACTACTTTGTATAGAAGGCTGATTCTTTTATCTTTTTTATCCACATCATAAAGGCTTAGAGGTCGGCGGAGAAGGGGGTCAAGTCCTGCGCCAACTCGCACATGAAGGAATTGCCCCGGTTTACATTCCTTAACTGTCTCCGAAGCTTCGAGCTCCATTACATATTGATTATCATGTTTTTTATTATTGCTTATTATCAGCGCTTTCTCCAATACAGGCATAGCTATTCCTCCGTGTATTTAGTATTGCTTGTTTACTGTTTTACGGTTTATGCAATCCGCTACAGCATAGCGGGTATTACAGTAAAATCAAGATAACGTCCGCTTCATAACATATTCCTGCAAAGGTCTTACCTCTAAAGTAGCGTCCCTTATGCCCCCAGCAATGAGCTCCTTTACCATTTGCAAGGTATCCAAAGAGGTTAAACAGGGAACATTCAACTCTACCGCTGCCCTCCTAATCTGAAAACCATCAGTAAAAGGCATGCGCCCATGTGTAAGTGTATTCACCACAAAGTCTACCTCGCCCCGCCTGATTAAATCTACTATATTGGGTGAGCCCTCTTTTATTTTTTTAACGATTTCTACCGCCACGCGCTCATTTTCAAGAGCCATAGCCGTACCTTGCGTAGCTATTAGTCTAAAGCCTAGGCAGCTTAATTGGCGCAAGATTGGTATAGCCTCACCTTTGTCTTTATCGGCAATAGTAGCCACAATAGTACCTTTATAAGGAATCTCCATCCCAGCCGCCAAAAGTCCTTTATAGATAGCGGTCTTTAATGAGCGATCTATTCCCATAACTTCTCCGGTGGATTTCATTTCCGGACCTAAGGTGATATCTACCTCTGCTAGTTTGTTAAAGGAGAATACCGGCACTTTTACCGCATAAAAATCCGGTTCCGGTTGTAACCCAGCATTAAAGCCGAGCTCTTTCAGACTTTTGCCCAGCATAATCTCGGTCCCTAGTTTTACCAGGGGAATACCGCTTACCTTGCTAATAAAAGGTACGGTCCGACTAGAGCGTGGGTTTACCTCCAAAACATATAGTTCACCGGCAAACTCGACAAACTGAATGTTTATTAGGCCTTTTATCCCTAACTCCCGAGCTAGTTTAGTTGTATAATCCACTACCTTGTTCCTAATCACCGGGTCCAGGTTATGGGCGGGAAACACAGCCGTGCTATCTCCAGAATGAACCCCGGCTCTTTCAATATGCTGCATAATCCCCGGAACGAGAACCTGTTCGCCATCGCAAACGGCATCAACTTCAATTTCCCGTCCTAAAAGATATTTGTCTAGCAGTACTGGGTGCTCCCTGTTAATACTTACGGCAACCTGCATATATTGTCTAAGTTCTTCAACATTGTAAACTATCTCCATGGCCCGCCCCCCTAATACATAGGAGGGTCTCAGGAGAAGCGGGTAGCCAATCTTTTCCGCTGCCTTGACCGCTTCATCCATTGAAAACACGGTTTTGCCCGGGGGACGGGGGATAGCCAGTTTCTCCACCAGCATATCAAAACGCTCCCGGTCCTCCGCCCGATCAATATTATCGTTAGAGGTCCCAAATATTTTTATTCCCGCCCGGCTCAAGGCGGATGCCAGGTTAATGGCGGTTTGCCCGCCAAACTGAACTATAACTCCCTCGGGTTGCTCCTCATCAATTATATTCATTACATCTTCATAAACCAAAGGCTCAAAATACAAGCGATCAGAGGTATCAAAATCGGTACTTACCGTCTCCGGGTTGTTATTTACAATAATAGCTTTTATACCTGCATCCCGTAGAGCCCATACACAATGCACTGAGCAATAGTCAAATTCCACTCCCTGACCGATCCTGATGGGGCCTGCCCCTATAACTAATATTTTACGTGTTCCCGGCTCGTGCCAGGCTTCATTTTCCTCCTCATAACAGGAATAGAAGTAGGGGGTTGTAGCATCAAACTCTGCCGCGCATGTATCCACCTGCTTGTAAGTCGGCAGAACCCCTATTCTTTTCCGTAGTTCCCTTATTTCCTCTTCTTGCAGTCCTTTAATCGAAGCTATTTCAAAATCAGAAAAGCCTATCTTCTTTGCCCCCTGCAACACCTCATAATCCAATTCGCCTTCTTTTAATAGCCGACTGTAATCGATAATGTTTTTCATTTTTTTTAGGAAGTATTTATCTATCCGGGTAATTTCCCAGAGTTGATCGAGGGGAAAACCCCGGCTTAAAGCTTCTGCAATAATGAAGATCCTTTCATCATCCGCCTCCCGCAAACGTTGGTAAAGCTCCCTATCCTCCATCCCCTGCAGTAGAGGCAAGCGCAAGCCGCTTAGGCCTATTTCCAGCGAGCGTATAGATTTTAGGAAAGCCGCCTCATAGCTGCGGTCTATAGCCATAACTTCTCCGGTAGCCTTCATTTGGGTCCCTAGTTTGCGGTCACCGAAAACGAATTTATCAAAGGGCCAGCGCGGTACTTTAAGAACCACATAATCTATAGCCGGCTCAAAACAGGCCGTGGTCTTGCCGGTTATTTCGTTTGGTATTTCATCCAAACAATAACCGATAGCCAGCTTGGTAGTTACTTTAGCTATGGGGTAGCCGGTAGCTTTAGAGGCCAAGGCACTGGAGCGGCTTACCCGGGGGTTAAGTTCGATTAAATAATACTTCTTACTGAAAGGGTCCAGGGCGTATTGGACATTGCAACCCCCAACTATTTTCAGGTGGCGAACAATTTTTAACGAAGAAGCCCTTAGCATTTGGTGTTCTTCATCCGTCAAGGTCTGGGCCGGGGCTACCACTATGCTATCCCCGGTATGTATCCCTACCGGATCAACATTTTCCATACTGCAAATCACAATGCAATTATCATTATCATCTCGCATCACTTCAAATTCAATTTCTTTATAGCCTGCTACACTTCTTTCAATTAATACCTGCTTTATGGGGCTATTCTTCAGACCCTTAAATACTATCTGCTGCAGTTCTTCAGGGTTTTGCGCCGCACCGCCCCCGGTTCCCCCCAAGGTATAGGCAGGACGCACGATAATTGGGTAACCGATTCTCTCCGCAAAACGGACTGCTTCCTCTACTGAATGCACTATCTCACTTTCCGGGGTAGGTTCCCCGATTTCCCGCATGGTATCTTTGAATTTCTCTCTATCTTCTGCCCGGGCAATAGCCTCCAAGGGCATACCTAATAGAGGAACTCCGGTTTTTTCTAGTATTCCGGCTTCATCCAGAGCCAAAGCCATATTCAGGCCCACCTGCCCGCCGAGATTAGCGATTATACCATCCGGTTTTTCCCGTTCGATAATCTTATCGATGCTGGCGGTTGTTATGGGCTCGAAATAAACCCGGTCAGCGATGTTATCGTCTGTCATTATTGTAGCGGGGTTGCTATTTAGAAGTACTACTTCAATGCCTTCCTCTTTTAATGCCCTGCAAGCCTGAGTACCAGCATAGTCGAATTCGGCAGCCTGGCCGATGATAATAGGCCCGGAGCCAATCACAAGTACTTTGTGTAAATCTTCCCTAAGCGGCATACAATCAATCTCCTCTATAGGTGTATTTCTGCCAAATCATCCCTATCCCGGGAAATGCACATTTTCCCGTTATCCTATCTGCGCAATAAAATCATCGTAGAAAAAACCGGTTTCACTATATCCCGGGTAGCCCTCCGGGTCAAATTGCAATGAAAAAACCGGTATTTCCCGGTGTTTGATGCCCTCGATACTGTCGTCATACAAACTCCGCATCGTAACCTCGATGCCGGTACCGCTAAGAGAGGATTCCATAATGCAGAAACCATGATTCTGAGTGGTGATATATACCCGTTTGTTCTCCAAGTTCTTAACCGGATGATTACTTCCCCGATGACCATACGGCAAACGCATGACACTAGCCCCCATGGCTAAAGCCAGGAGCTGATGGCCTAACCCTACCCCTAAAAGGGCTACCTTTCCTAATAATCCACGGCAAGTGTTAATTACATACGCTAATTCCCGGGGATCCCCCGGTCCATCGGAGATCAGTATTCCAGCAGGATGAAATTTTAGTATTTCCCTGACTTCGGTACTGGCGGGAACCGCGATAACTTCACAACCTCGGCGAAGCAGGGAATCAATTACTCCCTTTTTGCTGCCCAAATCTAGCAGGACCACTTTCTTGCCGCCCGAACCGAATTTCATTATGTTTTTCCGGCTGACAAAGCGAACCAAGTCGCCTTGTAATTCTTTCACAACGAATCGCGCCTTTTCCATCATCCAGTTTTCCTCATCTAGATTATCGATAATTAACCCCCCCATGCTGCCTTCTTGGCGAATAACCCGGGTTAAAGCCCGGGTGTCGACCCCAGTGAGCACGGGGATTTCACTCCTGTTAAGGAAAGAAATGAGATCTGTTTCCATCTCATAATGACTGGGGAAATCAGTTGCTTCCCGCAGAACCAACCCTTTGATCATGGCTGTCCGGGAAGCAAAGCTTTTTTCGTTAAAACCTACATTACCCACCAATGGATAAGTCATCACAACTATTTGGCCATAGTAGGAGGGATCAGTGATAATATCCTGGTAGCTTATCATAGCTGTACTGAACACCACTTCCCCTCCCGCCATAAGGCAATCATTCAATAATTTCCCCCGGAAGCAACGGCCATTCTCTAAAAATAGGTATCCTTTCAACCGTAATCTCTCCCCCAATTAAAGTTTAATCATTTCTTTATTATTATTTCCCCATCCCGCGCTACTAAGATTCCATTAACCAAAGTCATATAAGGCCAGCCCTTGAGCTTCATACCTTTATAGGGGGTATTCTTGCCTTTGGATTTAAAATTGCGGGTATCCACAGTTTTTATTGTTTCCGGGTCAATAATAGTAATATCAGCCGGCTTCCCGACTTCTAAATTGCCTTTATCAATGCCCATAACTTTAGCCGGCCCGATTGTAAATAAATGAACCATGTCCTTGACGTTTAGTATCCCAGGGTTTACTAATCTATCCATTATTACTGCTATCGCTGTCTCCAAACCGGATATTCCATAAGCAGCTAGTTCGTATTCGCAGTCCTTGGCTTCCACATGATGGGGAGCGTGATCAGTAGCGATACAATCAACCGTACCATCAAGCAGGGCTTCCCGCAAAGCCAACAGGTGTTCCTCCGAGCGCAAGGGTGGGTTTACCTTGGTATCGGCGTCATAGCCATCTATTATGGCATCAGTCAAAGTTAAATGATGCGGGGTAACTTCGCAGGTAACATTCAATCCTTCAGCTTTAGCCTGCCTGACTAGGGCCATAGAACCGGCAGTGGAAGCATGGCATATATGCAAATGTCCCCCGGTTAATCGGGCTAGAATAATATCGCGTGCCACCATAACCTCTTCCGCTGCAGCCGGTGTTCCCCTAAGACCGTAAATTGTAGAATAGTAGCCCTCATGCATCACTCCTCCGTTAACCAGGTTGATATCCTCACTATGGGCTAATACTGGCAGGCCGAACATCTTCGCATAATCTAGGGCGTTACGCATGAGGTTAGCCTTCATAACCGGTTTTCCGTCATCAGATATAGCCACACAACCAGCCTCGACTAGTTCAGCAATCTCGCTTAATTCCAATCCATCCTGCCTTTTGCTTATACTACCGATAGGCAGTACATTCACTACTCCACTTTTTTTCGCCTTTTCCAATACATAACCTACTACCGCCTCATTATCTATAACCGGTTCAGTATTAGGCATGCAGCAAACGGTAGTAAAGCCTCCGCAAGCTGCTGCCCTAGTACCGGATGCTATGTCTTCCTTGTATTCAAACCCAGGGTCCCTTAAATGAACATGTATATCGATAAAACCGGGGCATACTATTTTCCCGCGGGCATCAATTATTTCACAATTACTATCATCCGGTTGCTTACCACGATAGCGGATTATGCTATCTTCGACCAAGATATCCTCCAAGGCATCGGTTTGATTTAAGGGGTCGATTACCCTTCCCCCTTTAATAAGTAACCTCATCGCGAGAACCTCCCATCATCAAGAACAATAAGGCCATCCTTATCGCCACTCCGTTAGTTACTTGTTCATTGATTAAGGCCTGGGCACTATCAGCCAATTCGCTGGATATTTCCACTCCACGATTTATTGGGCCGGGGTGAAGCACCAGGACATCATCGCTGGCCTTGGCCAATATCTTGGGGTTTAACATATATAGCTTGGCATATTCATCCAGCGAAGGGAAAAGTCCGTTTATTTGTCTTTCGCGTTGGATACGCAAGATATTAACTACATCTACCCCGGCTATGGCCTTCTCAAGGCTGTAATAGCTTTTAACCCCCAGTTTTTCCATCCCCGGAGGCATTAGGGTAGCCGGGCCCACCACCCGTATTTCGCAACCGAATTTGCTTAATCCGTAAATATTGGAACGGGCTACACGGCTATGCAAGACATCTCCGACTATAGCTACTTTTAGGTTTTCCAGTGAGCCTTTTTTTTCCTTGATGGTATACAGATCCAGTAAAGCCTGGGTGGGATGTTCATTGGTACCGTCCCCGGCATTAATTACTCTCATTCGGGTGTTGCGCGCCACATAATGGGGGGAACCGCTCATAGCATGTCTCATCACCACTAAATCAAAACCCATCACTTCTATAGTCTTGATGGTGTCTCTGAGGCTTTCGCCTTTTTGCACACTACTGGTTGCTACCGCTAGGTTTACCGTATCTGCGCTTAAATACTTACCGGCAAGTTCGAAGGAAGTGCGGGTTCGGGTGCTGTTTTCATAAAACACCGTTACCATAGCTTTACCCCGTAAAGTCGGTACCTTCTTAATATCCCGTGAAATAACATCTTTCATCGGTATGGCTGTATCTAGTATTAGTTCCGTTTCTTCCCGGCTCAAATCCCTAAGCCCTAATAAGTCTTTTCTAAGCAGCTTCAAACTAAAGCCCCCTCTCAATAAAACCGAATACCTATGCTATCTTTTGTGAAGCTGTCATTAGTACAATTCTAGTCCCGATTAAAAAAGCTTTCCCTGCTAGGCAAGGAAAGCTTTAAGCCGATACTCTTAAACTTTTCCCTTGCCGGCCTCTCTGGGCCAATTTAAAGGGTAAAATCCTACGAGTCTATTATTTCTTGTATTACTACCCCATCTTTTCCGTCCAGTTCTTTTACATATACCTCGATGTTTTCCTGTCGGGAAGTGGGTACATTTTTGCCTATAAAATCTGCTTTTATAGGCAACTCTCGGTGCCCTCGATCAACTAACACCGCTAGTTGAATACATTCCGGTCGCCCCAAGTCAATCAAAGCATCTAACGCAGCTCTTACCGTTCTACCGGTATATAAAACATCATCCACCAAAACTAGTGTCTTACCGCTGATGTCGAAGCTTACCTCCGTTCGGTGCACCAGGGGTTGTTGGGCTAGGGTGGTTAGATCGTCACGGTAAAGGGTAATATCCAGAATCCCCACCGGTATCTTAATCCCTTCGATCTCCTCTATGCGTTGGGCCAAGCGTTGGGCCAGAGGTCCCCCTCTTCGACGAATACCGATGATGGCAACATTATTCACGCCTTTGTTCTTCTCAATTATTTCATGGGCTATACGGGTAAGGGCCCTTTTCATGCCTATTTCATCCATGATGGCATGTTTTTCCCTTAAGACCAATGACAACGCCTCCTTAACCGTATTTAGCAAAAAGCCTGCCGGGCATAAGGCCGGGCAGGTGCGATTCCCATCTCCCTTGCTAGCCTCACGGGGCCAACTTAAAGGTCCTAAATGATTCTACAAAATTGGTTAATATATGTCAATGATTTTTTTATATTCCTATACAAAAGGCAAGCGATACATTTTATACCAAAAGGGGGTCTGCGGTTATCTCAATTAAACTTTGCAAGTATAGAAGCAAAATAAGGGGGTAGTTCACTCCTAAATTCAGCATATTCGCAATTGCCCGGAAGTTTAAAGCCTAAGACGGATGCATGTAATGCCTGAGTATCAAGCCCGAAATGCTTTTTGCCGGTACCATAAACGGAATCACCTACGACCGGGTGCCTTATATGGGCAAGGTGTACCCTTATTTGATGGGTACGCCCGGTTACAAGCCACACCTTCAATAAGGTATAGTTCCCCCAACGCTTTAATACCTGATAATTGCTAATAGCTGGGCGCCCCCCAGCGATCACCGCCATCCTTTTCCTATCTTGCTTGCTTCTCCCTATAGGAGCTTCTATAACGCCCAGGTTCTCTTTAATTACGCCATGCACCAATGTAATGTATTCCCGTTTCATGCTTTGATCCTTTATTTGTGCCGCCAAATAACGATGGGCTTTATCATTCTTGGCCACCACCATTACTCCAGAAGTATCTTTATCCAAACGATGTACTATTCCGGGTCGCAGTTCTCCGTTAATGCTTGAAAGTTCCCCTAAGTGAAAAAGCAGGGCGTTAACCAAAGTACCTTCCCAATTGCCGTGGGCCGGGTGCACAACCATACCCCTAGGTTTGTCGACTATGGCAATATCTTTATCCTGATATATAAAAGAGAGGGGAATATCCTGGGCTATAATTTCAATTTTCCTTCCAATAGGAATTTTTACTATTATCTCTTCCCCCATTTTGAGGCGATAACTCGGTTTCTGCCGTTTGCCGTCAACCCTTATTTCTCCATCTTCTATCAGGGTCTTAACCTGTGTGCGGGTAATGTCTTTTAATTGTTCTGTTACGGATATATCGAGCCTTTCGCTCTCCATTTCCTCGTCTACCAGTAAGAATTCTATTCTAGGCATTTGCATCCCCTTTTTTCCTTTCAAGCAAAAATAGCACTACCAGCGTAGCCCCTCCACATACGATGGCACTATCGGCTAGATTGAAAACCGGCCACCAACCCAGATCGATAAAATCGATAACAAAACTATAAAAATAGCGATCAATAAGGTTGCCCAAAGCACCCCCCGCTATAATACCGGTCGATATTGCCTCAAGGACCGTAGTCTTGCCCAACAGGTTATAAATTACTAAAACGGTTATAACCACGAGTGCGGAGATAAAAAACAGCCATGACTTACCGGGCATCATCCCAAAAGCCGCCCCTTTATTCTGCACATAAGTAAAATAGAGGCTCCCTTCAATAATTAACCTGCTTTCTCCTGGCACAAATTTAGCCAAGACCCAAGCTTTGCTTATTCTATCCAGTATTACAACTAGCAAAAAGCTAACCCAAAATCGCAAAATAAACCTCCATGCAATTAGCGCCATGCGATAAATTGCGCCACGATAAAACGAATCCCTGATAAACTAGAAGGATTCATAACAATCGCCGGGGCGCGCTAAAACACTACACTATTTTTTTCCTTACCCCTCACGCCTCACACCCCGGGGGGTAGATTGCCTCGTCGCTTCGCCCCTCACAATGACAGAGGGTCGCCGCGTTCCTCCCCGCGAACGATATATTCGTAGCAAGACAATAAACCTATCATTCTGAGGCTTTATATCCGTGATTTTTTAGGCGCAACCCCTGCCATTCCGAGCGCAGCGGGCAATCTTCACCCGCTTTACCGACCGGTAGTTGCAGAGTCCAGATATCACATTTTCGCCTTCACACTAGCAATTAAAAGCTGCATAGCCCCGAACATCATAGCCTCAGGGTAATATGATAATCCCCCTTTAATATAGCGTTTAAAAAGCCTCTCGGCTAATACCTGTTCCTCCACTCCTCCATTCAAGCAATCCTTAATATAGGCAAATCCTTGTTCAGTCGCCTGGATAGTCTGCCGGTAAAATTCCCCCACCTCTTCTTCAAGCGGGATATCGCCATGCGCTACCCCTAAAATCTTGGTCGGGTAGGATTTGAGCTTATTAAGAGTGTTCAAATAGTCATCATAACCCTGGAAAAAAACCGGGGATATCTCGCTTTCGCTGCTGCGATAACCGGCGGCATCCGAAATAAACATAGCTTGTTCCGCTTCCAAATAGGCAGCAATAGAACAAACGCTATGACCTGGAGCATCTAGTATTTCAAGCTGTAGTCCCTGCCCCAATTCCACCATATCGCCTTCAGCAACCGTGCAATCTACCGGTATGCTATCTAATTCTGTAGTGTCCGGTTTTTCCTGTATGAAGCCATTCTGGAAATAGGACTCCGAGACTATGGCATCGTTGCGGCTTAAATCCCTTACTATCCGCTCCCTTGAAAGTAATTTTTGAGCAGTAGGGCTGGCTAATACCTGGGCATCGGGGAAAATTTCCTTCAGAATAGGCACGCCACAAGAATGATCAAAATGAGAATGCAGGATCATTATATATTTTACCCTTGGTTTATCCTGCAATTCAGCCCATTGCTTTTTAAATATACTCGCAGCAGCCCTGGTCCCGCATTCCAGTAGTGCTGCATCCTCCTTCCCAACCACATAAAAGTTGAAGTACCCATTACCTAAAACCATTACATTTTCAG
This sequence comes from uncultured Syntrophomonas sp., assembly GCA_964422685.1. Taxonomy (GTDB): domain Bacteria; phylum Bacillota; class Syntrophomonadia; order Syntrophomonadales; family Syntrophomonadaceae; genus Syntrophomonas. The sequence continues at coordinate 16,144 of CAYRCG010000019.1, forward strand.
ATAATTTTTTCATCAGGCAATCCCCCTCAATAAATTTGTCTTTATATCCCTATTAACCCCCACACCTTAAAGGGTAATAAGCAGCGTTGATAATAGCCGGTAAAGATTTATCGCTGTGCCGGAACGAGGTTGGTTATCATTGTATAAGACTCACCAATCGTTCATGGCGAGGGGCGAAGCGACCGCCCCCTGTCATTGCGAGGAGCGCAGCGACGCGGCAATCTTAAACCGTTATTCATAGCAACGATAAAGCTGTCCGAATTGGTAAAGGTCACTAGAATGCTAATCGGGTAGTCGAAAGCCTATTTTCCTGTTAATACTAGTATCTTGCATTATGCCTATTCTACTACATTTAGGCAACTTTATGGTAGTATAACGCGTCCTGCAATTATATGACCCTGTCACCCTGCCTATTCCATCCTTATACCGACCCCTTTGACCCGGAGCCCAAACAATAATAAAAATGAACCTAAGGGTAGCGGCGTGGCAATCCCGGATTATATCTTATATATAGCAAATATATAGCAAAGGAAAAGGATTAGAAGCAGCAAAAAGGCGGAAGTAGCGAGGTCCGGACAGTAATTATACGCTTCTAAAAAAAGCAGGGACGAATCTATATACCATATTAATCCGTCCCTGCTATACTTTAGTGGTGGGTGCCGCAAACTACCTTAATCCCCATAGCCTCCACTATTTTTTTAATCTCATCCTTATGGGGGCAGGCAGGATAAGTGTTTTCCAGCATCATACAAGAGGAAAGATGCAATACATCTAATTTATAGGGTTTTAGTTTTTCCACCAGCCTCGATACCCGCCTTCCCGGGCAACCCCCGCAAGTGAAAAAACCGATGATTTCGGTATCAGGCCCATAGTCCTCAAAATACGCCCGCCTCTGTTGCAAGGCTTTAAAACAGGCAATCCCCGGGCAAACCTCAGAAACCGTTTCACAACGAACAATCGCAATACGCGTAGGCTTTTTCCCGTCTTTCTCCGTTTGTTCTTCCGCAAAACTTATATGTTTTTCCCGAGCAGCCCTTAAATCCTCGGCGGTCACTAGATCACGGCCAGCCTTTTGGACTTCCGCTTCTACCGCTTTTTTAGCCATTCTGCGTACAAAAGCCGGCACTTTTTTAAGTTCATCCTCCGCTTCCTTGCTCCATTTCACGTTGATTCACCTTCTTCTGTATAAACGATCTACCCATTACCCGGCTAAAATAGCTTGCAGGTCCTCCTCCGCCGAACCTATAGGTTTAATAGCGAAATTGTCCACTAGAAATTGCAACACCCCCGGGGATATAAAAGCAGGGAGGGAGGGTCCCAAGCGAATATCCTTAATTCCCAGATATAAAAGACTAAGAAGTATAGACACCGCCTTTTGCTCATACCAGGATAAGACCAAAGATAAGGGGAGGTCATTGACTCCGCAATCAAAGGCCTGCGCCAGGGCAACTGCTATTTGCACCGCTGAATAGGCATCATTACACTGCCCTAAGTCAAGTAGACGGGGTATGCCCTGGATATCCCCCAATTGATGATCGAAGAAACGGAATTTCCCGCAACCCAAAGTAAGAATGATTGTATCACTTGGAGCCTTATCTACTAAATCAGTATAGTAGCTTCGCCCTGCCTTGGCCCCATCGCAACCACCTACCAGCAAGAAATGTTTAATCGCCCCGCTTTTAACCGCCTCGATAATATCCCCGGCAACCCCCAAAACACTAGCATGGGCAAAACCGGCCAAAACTTCACCTTTATCACTATCGGCTACAAAACCGGGCAATTCCAGAGCTTTATTTATTACCGGGTTAAAATCCTTATCCTTGAGGTGAATAACCCCTGGCCAGCCAACCGGTCCGGTGGTAAATATATTCTGAAGATAAGTCTCTTGGGGCTCTTGAATACAGTTGGTTGTCATCAAAATGGCTCCAGGGAAAGCAGCGAATTCCTTTTTTTGATTTTGCCAAGCGGTACCATAATGCCCCACTAAGTGTTTATATTTATTTAGTTCCGGGTATCCATGGGCCGGCAGCATCTCCCCATGGGTGTAAACATTTATTCCTTTACCCTCACTCTGCTTCAATAATATTTTAAGGTCCTCCAAGTCATGACCGGAAACTAAAATGCATTTCCCTGCTCTTTCACCTAGAGTTACCGAAGTAGGGACAGGATGACCGAATGTCCCAGTATTGCCGGCGTCTAATAACTCCATTGCCCGCAGGTTAATTTCACCGGATTTCATAAGAAGTCCTAGCCATTCGTCCATTTCCTTTTCACTGCCTAAAGCAGCCAGAGCTTCGAAGAGAAAATCATACAACACCTGGTCTTCTTGTCCCAAAATAGCTGCATGATGGGCATAGGCGGCAATTCCCCTGAGGCTATACAACAAAATCTGTTGTAAAGAATTCAAATCTATATCGTTAGATAGTTTTTCTAGGCTCGCTAAAACACGGCCCCGTTCTATGACCTGTGATAACTCCCCGGTTAAAACTAATGATGGTTCGATAGCAACCGGCAAACCTATTTCAATCCCCAGTTGCTGTAGTTCTTCTCTTAGTTCCCCAAGCAATTTTTCCGCTTTTTCCAACCAGAGGATGAAATCCTGCGGATTAAAATTAACATTGGTCAAAGTAGCAAATAAAGCCTCCGTAATGAAATGGTTCGTCTCCGGGATATTCACATTAGCCTGGCGAGCAGCCCTGGCATAAATAGCTAATCGCCTAAGCGAAAATGTCAGAAGATCCTGCAATGCCGCTACTTCGGAATTCTTGCCGCAGGTTCCTACTATTGTACAACCTACTCCTTTAGAAGTCTGCTCACATTGATTACAAAACATCATTTCCCTGCCCCTCCCTATAAGATATAGTTGATTATATTTGTCTTTATTGAATAAAGCTACTGAGCCCCTAGCCAGAACGCTGAATCGAACTAGCTGCCTGTATCTAACCCGGATAGTAAACTAAATCAAACTCCCCCCCCTGGTAATCTGGCTTTATCCCCTTTTGTGTGCTCCCCTGCCATAGCCAGATCCGCTATGCTTTCCCGCCTTAATTCGTGCAATAAAGCAGATTGGGCCCGCCCTAATATTTTTCTGACCGGGCAACTGGCCATATTGGGGCAAGAATAACCCGGCGATAAGCAGGGGTTTAATGCCATAGGTCCTTCAATCGCAATTATTACATCAGCAACGGTAATCATATCGGCCGGTAGAGTAAGTCTCACCCCCCCTTGAACCCCCCTTTGCGTGCTTACTATCCCCGCCCGGGATAAAAGTTGTACGGTTTTTTGCAAAAACATTCCCGGTATATCCTGTTTCTCCGCAATAATCTTGCTGGGTACCAGTTCACCTAGAGGATATTTAGCAAGCTCTATTAGGATTCGAATAGCATATTCGCTTTGCCGAGTGATCTGCATTAAATATTCCTTTCTTGACTATGTTGGTCTACTTTGTAATATTTATAATAAACAGTATCCTCATAGATTGCAAGCATTATATTTATCGATTCATTATAGGGACACTTATTGATATCTAAAGGGAAAGTTCCAAGGCTACTCTGCACGATTCGATTCGGGAGCAAAGGTTAATTTCAGATGAAAGTCTTTGGCGTTATTTTGCGTTATAATATTGGCAGATATTAAGGGTGGTGAAAGCAGGCTTTTTTAGGATGAATAACCACAAAAACCGGCTAAATGCCGGTTTTATTAGTTTGGATGGTGCCCGAGGCCGGGGTCGAACCGGCACGAGGGGTAAACCTCGCGGGATTTTAAGTCCCGTGCGTCTGCCTATTCCGCCACCCGGGCATGAATTTTTTCTGTCCCTTTATCTTTAATGCATGAATTAGTTTATCAAAACATCCTTCCTTTTGCAAGCAAAAACTAATATAGGCATTCGTACCATGAGGATTCGCCTCGGTGAACATTGTCACATAATAACCTCCGGTAGCAAGAAAGCCTTCCACAAGGAGAAGGCTCTATCGGCATTCATGGAGGGCGGGACCGGATTCGAACCGGTGAATGGTGATTTTGCAGACCACAGCGTTAGCCTCTTCGCCACCCGCCCAGATATTATATGGCATTTTGTCTGTGCTATGTTATTATAACAAAAATCCTTGGAAAGCAAAACCTGAACTATTCAAAACAAAGGCGTTACCCCGTAACGCCTGATTTACAATGGAGCGGAAGAAGGGATTCGAACCCTCGACCCTCGCCTTGGCAAGGCGATGCTCTACCACTGAGCCACTTCCGCATTCTCATGGTGCCTCGGGGCGGACTTGAACCACCGACACGCGGATTTTCAGTCCGCTGCTCTACC
>CAYRCG010000020.1:0-19743 GCA_964422685.1 uncultured Syntrophomonas sp.
ATATACATCAAGAGGGGAGCTTTCAAGTCTGCGGCATGCGGATGGTACTGATATTCTACCCCGAGACGATATTAAGCCGGCCGCTTTATTGCAGTTATTCCGGAATATAAGCCTTATATCTGATTTTAGACGCTACTTCCCCAGCCGGGAAAAGCGGAAGGATTTTAATATATATTCTAGCCCAAAGATGGATAATATTCAGGCTATACCTTTAAGCCTGGAGGTTTTGCGGATGTCGCGAGAAGCATCAGCGTTCTCCCCAAAGCCTTTTGCGGGAAAAAAGCTTTGGCAGATAACGGACGTGGTCGCAAGTGAGGGGAAAGAACCGGATTTAAGAACCCTTAGCAATGCGATGGAAAATGTCCTGTTCAATCCGACCGGCAATGGCTATATAAAAAGCGTATCAGGCTTAAACAATGTGCTTAAAAAATTCGGCGACAACTATTACATAAACAGGGAAAACCGGATATTCGAAGATAGTATAAGCTTGAACAAATATATAAGCTATGGACAACTACCACTTCGGAATAAGCTTGAGGGAAAGATCGATAAAGCTTTTAATAATATCCGGGACATTAGCCATAAAACGCGGATTTCCCTTCCCTTAAAGGCGGAAGCAAAAACTTCAATTATCCCTATCGACAGGAAGTATCGCCGCCCGTATAAAGAAACAGAAAGCTTATACACTTCCGCTGCCGCCGGGATTTCTCCCGGCAGGCCGCCGTCCGAATCTGCCGAAAGCGCCGGACAGAAAACACCATCTGCGTTTTTTGACCGGGAGTTTTTCACTATACTAGGGCGGCAATATGAGGAAAGACCGGGACAATCCGGCCGCCCGGCAGGGAAAGCCGCCTCCTTAGTACTGAAGCAAGCTTTGGCTGGGAGAGGTATCCCTGCGGAAGATAATAACAGTAGATACATGCAAAATATATACAATATGGTATTAAATAGGATAAAGAACCGATTAAGTGTAAAATGGGACAGCCCGGGAACTCAGGCCGGGCAGCCCAAGCACGCTCCTTTTATGATAAGACAGGATATGAGTAATGCGATGACTCTGCATAGCTACTATTATGCCAATAATGATAAAGCAGGCCATTATAAATCTCCCGTTAATATACACAGGGACATTGCTTTGACCATGGTCCATAGCCCGGGGCGAATGCGGGGCAGAGAAGTACAGGACTTTGCGTTGTCCCCGCCATCCTCAAGCGAACTGATTAATAGGTTTGGCAATCTGATAGCTGATCCCAATATACCGCCGGCAGAGTTGATTGGCAGAAATCCAGACAGCTTATTGGGTCTGAATATTTCGGGTAAATCCCTCGGCATCCCTGAATTAGTAAAGAAGCTAAGACCGGGGGATGAAAATACAAAAATGGAACGGCAGCAAGTTATAGAGATTACGCAAAAGCTGAAAGAACAGGAGGATACAATAAATAACCTGAACCGGGCCTACAGCCAGCTTCAAGAAGAAACGGCCTCAAGGATAGATGAAAAAAAGATTATGTCGATGATCATGAGGGAATTCAAAGCCAAACTAAAGCTTGATAAAATGCGCTATGGAATACAATAGCGGCAACAGTTGCGGCTACAAAAGGAGGGTATGCAATGAGTATGGAAATGCTACAGTCCCTGGCCTCTCAGGCAATAAGCAAGGTAGTTACACAAAAGGCGATTATCGCCAACCTGGAGACGAAAGAAGCCATTACCGTGCAGTTTAATCCGGCTGAATACAGCCTCCAGGAGGGAACCGATTACACGAGTATCCCCCGCAGAATCAGCGACTCGCCGGTTTTAAACTTCGCGGGCGGGAAAACATCAAGGCTTAAAATGACCCTTTATTTCGACACCTATCCGGTTAATACTACTGTTATTAACTTAGCCGAGGAAAAGGATGTATCTGAGCAGGTGCAGAAGATAACAGATCTATGTAAAATCCATGGCGAAACTCATGGTCCTCCCCGGGTAGCCTTTGTGTGGGGATCTCTCAATTTTGCCGGTGTTGTGAGCAACGTCACCACTACCTATACGATGTTCGCAAAATCCGGCAAACCGCTGCGGGCCAAAGTTGATATTAACTTTATAGGCTTGCCTGTATTCGATGGCAGCAGGCAAAGTCCCTTCGAGTCCCCTGATAGAACTAAAATCCGGATTCTATCCGAGGACGAAAGCTTATGGAATATGGCTCATAAGGAATATGGCGATACCGGCAAATGGCGTTATATTGCCGAAGCTAACGGAATAATGGATCCCCTGGCGATTCCGGTGGGGACAGTTTTAAAGGTACCTGCTATCTAGAAACTAAAGGAAGGGGTATAGATAATGGGCGCGTTAATGACCGATGCCTACACCAATAAGGCGCTATCAAATAAATACGGTAACTTTCTCATTCCGGCTTATAAAATAAAGGTAGACGGTAGCGATTTGATTGCTGCTATGAAGCTGGATGTTGAGGAAATGGTCATTACCTTATCCCTTAATGCGGCCAGTTCGGCAGTAATCAAGCTGGCTCATCTCTATGAGGAGGAATCGCAATCTTTTAAATCCGCTGTAAAAGACAAGTTCGAGTTAGGTACAGTGGTAGAAATTGAAATCGGTTATCTATCGGAAACAACCATGGTATTCAAGGGTTATGTTGCCGGGTTGGGGGTTGAATTTGAAGAATACCCTCTGTTAATAGTACAGCTTATGGATGCCCGGCGGCTTATGATGGCCCGGGGGACCAAGCACTTGCTCCACAATGTCCAAAACTACTCGGATGCCTTCAAAACCATTCTGGGTGACTATTCCAAGCTCTGTACTCCGGTTGTTGATCCGACCGATGACCAGTTAAAAAGGCCCCTGGCTCAGACCACCAATGATTATCATTTTATAACAAAAGAACTTATCGAAAAGGGCAAGGTTGACAGGGAATTCTTTATCCTGGGCGAAAAGGCCTATTTTAGGGAGACCGCCAAGGTCACCTCACCTATTATGAGCGTGAAATATTCCCGGGAACTTTTGTCCTTTTCTATGATTTCTAACTACCTTGATATGAAAATAGTGGTCAGCGGCTATGACCCTGAGGCCCAAAAGACCATCAGCGCAACGGCAGCGGCGAAAAGTAAGGAAAGTCAGTCTTCCGTCATTTCTACCCCTCCGGAGATTTATTTTGTTGATCCGGATGCAGATAGCCCGGAAAAGGCAAAAACGAGAGCAAATGCTATTGCCGAAAAAGAACTTAAGACGCTTTGTGCAGGTAACGGCAAATTGGTAGGATTACCTGAGGTAGTACCGGGCAGGTTCTTGAAAATCGAGTCCTTGGACAGCATGGCAAATAAAGAATACTACCTCACTGAGGTCGTCCACACCATCAACACGGAGTCTTTTACCACCACCTTTGAAATAGGAGGATGGAAATAACAACTATGTTTGAAGAATTATTGCTTATGAATAAAATAGGGGAAGATCGGGTATTCAGTGTCACTACCGCCCTGGTCAAGGAGAACTGGGACAAAGAATATCCCGGCATGATCAAGGTGGAAATGTTTCTGGGTGAAGCGGGCAAAAATGTCACCGGCTGGGTCCCCGTAATGAGTGTTTATGGGGGAAAAAACTTTGGCTACTATGCCCTGCCGGAAGTCGGTGCCGAGGTGGTCGTTGCCTTTAACATGGGGGACAGGAATTGCCCTATAGTAATAGGTACCCTGTGGAATAACGATAACACCTTACCCCCGGAAACCGCCGACGAGAAAAACTTGGTCAAACGCTTCAAGACCAAAGGCGGCTGTGAGCTAATCTTTAATGATGAGGATAAAAAGCAGAAAATCGAGGTAAAAACCCCCGGCGGATTCGGGCTTAGTATAGAGGATGAAGCCAAAACCATAACCCTCCACGACTCCGCCGGTAAAAACGCAATTACCATTAATGAAGAAAACGGTACCCTTAATATAAAAGCTGACAAAAAAATCACACTCTCTGTTGGGGGAAGCGATATTATGACCCTTGATGGCAGCGGAAAAGCGGCGACTGTTAAAACCAACAACATCAATCTGGAAGCGGTGCAAGCACTTCAGCTCAAAGGTCAAAATACTAAACTGGAAGGCTCGATGATAAAGATTGACGCGCAGGGGAGCCTGGAAGCCTCATCCGGTGGAATGACGCAGGTTAAGGGTTCTATGGTTAAAATAAACTAGCCGTGACAGAGTGAAATGGAGGACTTTATGACAGAACGGGATATCAGTAAGGGCTTTTTAGGGACGGGTTTTAAGTTTCCCATCCAAGTCGATCCCAGCACGGGCCGGATGAGAACCTCCTCTCACGAAGAGGATATCAAGGAAGCAATTGCTATTATTCTTAACACCCGCAGGGGCGAACGGGTCATGAACCCGGATTTCGGCTGCGGTATCCATGAGTATGCGTTTGGACTGGCGGATTTTACCACCTTAAGCCTCATGCGCCGGGAGGTAATAAACTCCTTAACTATGTGGGAGCCGCGGATCAAAGATATCGAGGTATCTGTTGACGATAGCCAGACTGAAGTCGGGCGGATAATTATTAATATCTCTTATCTGGTAAGGTCCACCAATAACCCGTTCAACCTGGTTTTTCCCTACTACATAAATGAAGGCTTCGGCGAAAACATTTAATGATGACCATCATATCCAAAATATCGGGGGTGCTGCTTTGAAAAACATAGAGTTCGAGCATAGATCGCAAAGAGAAATTATCGATGAAATAAAGGCGAAAGCCGTTGCTTATACACCGGAGTGGAGGATGGACGAAGATAATCCCCATATCGGTACCGCTTTGGCTTTGGTGTTTGCCAATATGTTCTCTAAAACGCTGAAGAATTTTAACAGGATTCCTTTGAAAAACAAGATTGCATTTTACAATCACCTGGGGGCCGAGTTGCTTCCGATGGTTCCGTCCACAGGCTATGTAAAGTTTTCCTTGGTTAATGATGAAGTGCCGGGGGTTGAAGTGCCCATGCAAACCATAGTATCGGCAGATACAAATGACGAAGCCGGAACGGTTGAATTTGAAACCAGCGATGATTTGTATGTTACCCCCGCGCAGATAAACCTTATTTATCAGGCCTGGGACAATATAGATTTCATCGGGAACCTTTATGATTCCCAAAAAAGCGAAGAGGCTTTTCCCGGCCAGAAAGGCGATATAAGTTTGTTCAATTTTTCGGGCGAGAATCTGCAGGAACATATTCTCATCTTTTCTCATGATGAGCTCTTAAACCTAAAAAAGAATGCCTGGATCGAGCTCTGCCTATATGAGCGGGGAACACGCTTGGTGCCTGAGGATATCCTGAAAAAGTTGATTTTAGATGAAAACGCCGGTTTTGAATATTTTTCAGCGGAAGGTTATGTAGCTTTCGGCGAAAAATCGGTTCGCGACGGGAAAATCCTTTTATTTAAGAATGAAAAACAACCCCCATTTGCTCGCAGCCCCATCGGAGAGCGGGAAAGCTTTGTTATCAAATGCCGTGTCCTTAAAATTGATCCCTTCAAGGATATGGAAGTAGAGCGTTTTCTCATCAAGGCAAAGGGAGCGGGCATTTCTTGCGACAGCATCATTAGTAACGGCGTAGAATGCAATCAGGCTCAGTTTTTTCCCTTTGGGGAGAGGTTTAACCTTTATAACGAGATATATTTTGGCTCGGAGGAAGTGTTTTGCAAGAAAGGCGCCCGGGTGACCATGTCCTTTAATGTGGAATATATTAGTATTCCCCTGGAGTACAATACATCTATTGATCCGGTGGAGTGGAAATGGATCACGGACCGCTCCGATCTGAAGCCTAACCCGGAATATGAGGTGACCATCGATGAGGTTATTTGGGAATATTACAACGGCAGCGGCTGGGCGCGTCTTTTCCGTGATAACAGCTATGCTCACCTATTCCGTACCGAATACGCGGCTATCAGTCAGTACAAGACCATCAGCTTCATCTGTCCGGAGGATATCTCGCCTCTGCTTATCAATGCCAGCGAATCATTTTTTATCCGTGCCAGGGTGCTGAAGATCAATAATCTTTATAAAATGCAGGGCTATTATGTCTCCCCGCTAATGACCAATACGAGTTTAAGCTATGATTATGGTGAAGTATGGGTGGCCCCTGAGTCTATCAGTTCTTCGAATAATCTGGAGACAAGCGATATGTCTTTTAACGACATGCTTAATAGGGGAGGTTTTTTGCCCTTCACCCAAACGGGCCTAAACAAAGCGGCAGTATATCTCGGTTTCAATGTGCCCCCCCAGGGCGCCCCTATCAAGCTCTTGGCAATAATTCGCGATGGCATAGAAACTGAGACTTCCAACCTTTGCTGGGAGTATTATGACGGCTTGGGTTGGAGTCTACTCAACATGGTTGATGAAAGCGAAGGCTTTATGCATTCAGGACTTATTACTATTATGGATAACCGGCCTTTTGCTAAAAAGCGCCTGTTCGGCGTGGAAAAATACTGGATAAGAATTGTGGATGAGAACGATTTTTATTCCGGCGATAATACGGTGTTTCCTACCATCCTAAGCTTACATATGAATGTGACCGGCATTAGCAATGTTGACCGCAGCGCTGTAGAGAGGTTTACCATGGAGGTTTATCAAGAGAATATGGCTTTCGAGCTTCTTCACAAAAACATTATAAAAATATCTGTTTATATAAATGAGATTGATGAGATGAGTGAAGAACAATTGCAGCAGTTAAAGAATGAGCGCGAGGTTCGCCTTGTCTACGACAAAACCGGACTGCTCCGGGAGGCTTGGGTCAAATGGGAAGAGGTCGATGATTTTTTAAATTCCTCCGCCGCGGATCGGCACTATCTGGCTAATTGCAGCGAAGCTTATATCTTATTCGGCAATGGCAAACATGGCCGGATTCCTCCGGCTAGCAAAGACAGCAATATTATTGTCGAATATAAAACCGGCGGCGGCGAGCGTGGTAACCTTCCGTTGGGTGCGGTGCAAAAGCTGGACCGGGCCATTGGATTTATTTCGCAGGTTTCCAATCCGGTCAGATTGATGGGGGGCTATGATGTAGAGCCCCTGCCTAGGGCTATAGGGCGCAGTTCGGCTATTTTGAGCACTCAAGGCAAGGCCGTCACCGCTCGTGATTTTGAGAAACTGGCCCTCTATGCCACCCGGAACATTGAAATGGTACAATGCTTTGCGGGATATGACGGAAGCGGCAATAAGAGGCCGGGCGCCATAACCCTGGTGGTACTTAGAAAAGATTACCGGAGCGACCGGACGCATTTTGTTCCGGTCAGGGATGAAATATATAGCTACTTGGAAGATAAGGTTAACGGAAACCTTATTGCCCTTGACCAGTTATTTATCATTGAACCGAAGTTCGTAGAATTGCGGATTCGGGCCGAGATAACGGTTAGCGATATGAATAAAGTTTTTGCGGTTAAAAAAAGGGTGCAGAACCGTCTCGAACAGTTTATGGATGTGGTAAAGGGTAATTTTGATGAAAGCGGTTGGAAAATCGGCAAATTGCCTAATGAGATACAGATTCGCAATGCCATTATAGATATTGAGGACATTGAGTATGTTAAAAACATATTCATCACCGCCTATACCAGTGAAACCAGCGGATGGAGAGAAACAGATATGGAGGTAGTCAAAAAAGACCGTTTTGTGCTGCCGCTTAGCGGAGAACATGAAATACTTATTTCCTTGGCTTGAGTCCATGCAAGTTTAAAATTAGTCGAATAACAGTAATTATTTCCGATATAGGAAGGATTTCGACATCTTAGGACGAAAGTTTAATAGGACATTGTTATCTAGCAATAACCCGGGGATTTTGCGAATAGATGGGATGTGAAAGCAATGTTGCCCAATATTTCACTGGATACGGAGAAATATAAGGAAATATTAGACGGTGCCAGGAATATGATTGTTAGCCTGTACCCGGAGTGGACGGATTTCAACTATCATGATCCCGGTATCACTATGCTGGAGTTGTTTTCATGGATAAAGGAAAGCCAGCAATACTACATCGATCAAATCGGAGAGGAGAACCGCAAAAAATATTTGAAACTCATGGGGATTGAACCCCAAACAAAAGTTCCGGCAGAGGCAGAGCTGGGAATTATCGCCCGGCAGGATTTAGATGTTCTTCCGGGAACGAAATTCTACGCGGGAGAGATATGCTTTGAAGCGGAAGAACGCAGCCATATATTAAAAAGCGATATTTCCTGCTGTCTTAGCTATGAGGAGGGGCAGCCCCGTATAACCAAGCAATGGCAATTGAGTTTGGGCAACAAAATGAGAATATACCCCTTCGGCCGAGAGCCAAAAGCCGGCAGTTGCTTCTATCTCGGTTTTGAAGAAGCCCTTCCGAGTAATACCGTATTCCGCGCTCTGCTCGAAATATCCGATGATTATAAGGTGAAGCGCAATCCTGTTATTGACCCGGAAGCCTTCTATCCGCTGGCGGAAATTATCGTGGAGGCTTTCACGAAAGAGGGTTGGCGGGAAGTAAAGCTTATAGCTGACGAAACCCATGCTTTTTTATTCTCCGGGCGCATCAGCATTTCCGTTGATGCCGCTATGGAGCTTTGTGAATTGGAGGGCTTGGAGGGCTATTTTCTCCGCTTCCGCCTCGGCGGCTGCGACTATGATATCCCCCCCCTGCTGCAAGCTATTCGCTTTAATACGCTGGCTGTTCGTCAGAGGGATACACTGTCAGAAGTGATTGATTTTGCTTCGGCGGATGATGATAGATACTGCGTAGCCACGGAATTATCCATTTCCGGTGTCAGTCAACTCTATAGCAAGGTTGAGGGGGCTTATCAGTTGCTCCCGGCGGTTATTAAGTCTATAGACTACCAAAACAATGCGGCGGTTTTTGAAATTGACAGCCTAGAGATAAGCGGGGAAGCTGAGGGTTTTCGCTTGGTTAATACCAGCAATTTATTTGCCAACAATAACCTGGCCGGATACGGCACAGGTCTGCCTTTTCAGGAGATCGATCTTAACGATAAAAACATAGAATACGATTCCTTGGAGATAATGACCGAGGACAGCGAGGCTTTAAACCGTTATTATTCCTGGGTCAAGGTGAAGGATTTTTCCGCCTCCAGCCCCGAAGACAGGCATTATATTTTTGATTCCGCTAAAGGGCTTATTAAATTCGGTGATTGTATAAAGGGGATGGCCCCCGAGGGCAATATTCTAATAATCGGCTATGCTCTCACCTGGGGCAGTGCCGGGAATGTTAAGCAGAGCAGCATAAACCGGGTCGGTCAAGTGAATATCCCTGAGGTAAAGATAAGCAACCAATCCAATGCCGGCGGAGGCCTGGATGAGGAAACCCTGGAAGATGCCTTTAAAAGACTGCGAAGAATGCTGAAAAGGCCGCGATCGGCAATAAGCTACGATGATTACGAGAATTATGTACTTACAACCCCGGGTTTGATGATAGAAAGCTGCCGGGTCATTCCCGCCCATATCATCAGGCGGCAGGGGAATGCCATCATGGATATGACGATCAGTATCGTAGTAAAGCCCTTCTACCCGGAGCAGGCGGAGGCAATAAGTCCTGCCTATAGCCGTAATATAATGAACCATCTGGATAAAGTCCGGCTGCTGGGAACCAATATACAGCTGCTGGCCCCGGAATATATCGGAGTTACCGTATATGCGGATATAAGTGTGAAGCCTCATTACACAGATGCTCCGGAGCTGGTGGAAAACGCGGTAAGGAGTTTTTTCTTCCGCTATAAAGAGCAGTTTGGGGTAGAGCTCATTTACAGCGAGCTTTACGGGGTGTTAGACAGGTTGGCTTGTGTTTCCTATGTCAGTTCCCTTTCCTTGGAAGCAAAGGGCAATGGCATTACCTACACCAAGGAAGGCAATATTATCATGCCGGCTAATGGAGTTGTTTTGCTTAGCGATACCCAGTTTATGTTTAGCGTGGACAATGAGTGAGGGTTGTTATGAAAACTAAGCTGAGCTATTTTATATTCAATAAGCGCTCCGATTATGAAAGGGGTTATTTAGAAAACCTGAGATACCATGAGGGCGGAGTGGTCGTGGATGATGCTTATGCGGACGGAGGCGGGCGCTTTTTATCCAGAGTACTCGACAGCGGCCAGACTGATCTGCGCTGGCACCGTCTTACCTTTAATGTACAGGGAAATGCAGCAGATACCTATAGATTATCGGTATATACTTCCAATACACTCCGCTGCGAAAGGGACGGCAGACTATACCGCATAGATGAACTCTTGCGCTCCGGTGATTCTTCTTATGAGGATAAGCGGGATATTTTGGAGCCCTATCTACAAAAACAGGCAGTGGGACTGCGGGATATACTCCTTCACGAAGTACAGGGGCGGTATCTTTGGGTGGCTTTGGAGATATACTCCCCAGGCGATGAGGAAATCTCCATTTCCGATCTGACGATATATTTGCCCAGCCGGACTTGGCTTGAATATCTGCCCGCTGTCTATCAAAGGGCTGATCTGGATAGCGGCTTTTTAGAACGCTATCTGGGTATTTTTCAAACCCTGTATGAGGATTTGAATTTTAAAATCGCCAATGTTGCGGAGTTCTTTGACGCGGACTGCACTGACAGCCTGTTTTTGCAATGGCTGGCAGAATGGTTGGATATCAATGATAGTTATATCTGGCCGGAAGATAAATTAAGAAAACTCCTGGCGCAATCAACAGAGCTTTATCTGCAACGGGGGACCAGGAAAAGCGTCGAAGATATAGTGGAGCTTTATATAGGTGCTAAGCCTTTTATTGTAGAGACTTTTCAACTGGAAAAGTATAAAGGCACTAAGGATTATGCGACAACTCTTTTACCCATGTACGGTGACAGTCCCCTGGTGTTTACAGTGCTGGTGAAGGAGGAATATCTAAAAAGTGTTAGGGAATACAGCGTATTGCTCAAAATTATTGAGAGTATGAAACCTGCCCAGATGGAGCTTAAGCTGATTATGCTTAAACCCTATATCTTCCTCAATCAATATTCCTTCCTGGGGGTAAACACTGTTCTTGGCCAACACCGGGATATGAGCTTGGATGGTTCGCCTCTGCTCACATTTGCGGTCCTTAAGAATAATGGAGAAAGCGAGGTCACAAGATGAAGAATTCAAAATTTTTCCCTTTTGAGCGCAACAAATATTTCTTCGGTAAGCTTCTTTCGGTTGAGGATTTTAACCTGGAGCAGAAATATGTGAACGATAAACGCAGGATGATTAACTCCTTCCTGCTGGGTGCAGGTATTGCTGCCGGTATGTATGTGGTGCAGATTGATGAGCGCACCATCTCAGTCGAAAGGGGCTTTGCCCTGGATTATCTGGGCAGGGAAATCGTTATTGACGCACCCGAGATTAAAAAACTTTCCCTGATCGATGGTTTCGATTCTTGTGTCCGCAGCGGGAATGACAGCTATTTATATCTTTGTGTGGAGTATAGCGAGGCGGAAAAAAGTCCGGTTCATAATGTAGCCGGCAGCACCGGTGCGCCGGGGGAGAGTTTTAATAGGATTCAGGAGAGCTATCGCTTATATCTCACCAATGATGAACCGGAAAATGAACTCTTGGCTCCCGCTGATCTCTATGAGCAAAGAAAGACCATCTACTGGGATGGCAAAGTGCGCATCAAACAGGTAATGCCCCGCTATGTCCGGGCAGGAGAACAATTTGAACTGCGCATAGAAGTTGAGAATTTGGATAAGGAATATGTGGCTTTTTCTTATGATCTTATTTTGACCTGCCTTAGCAGCGATAATCAATCGGTACTCAAGGTATCTTTTGACGAAGTGCTGTATGAAAAGAAAGGAGAATATACCCAGGTATATAAGCTGGATGCCCAGCAATATCTCGATGTGGAGGGAAGCGCTGAGGTAGATCCCAAAAGCTTCCACCTAACACTGGGGCAGATACCCCAAACGGTAACAGCCGAAGGGAAATCCCTTACCTACATAACTGAAAAGGACATCCACGAACAGCTCATAAGCAGCTATTATAAGTCTGCTATGGGGGGAATCAGCAATACCAACAGTGTCGAGAAGCTTTATTTGGCTAAGATTTATCTAATTAAGGCGGGGGACACCTATCTCATTGAGGGTATCAAAAATGTTCCTTTTGCTCAATATGTGCTGAACAACCCCCTATCCGCAGCCACCCAGCAGCTTCTGGCCCACAGGCCAAGCATTAACGCCGGTATCGCTGAGGGATTTATCGAAGCCGCTGCAACGGGGATGGAGAAGTCTACGCGGGATATTGCCAGCGGGAGCAGCAGGATATATTTTAATGCCGGGGGGAGGAAGGGCGAACGCTTTTTCTCCGATGAAATCGTGCATGGCCTGGGTTTGGGCAGTGTTACTATAATCCTGGCTGTGTCCCAGGCCAACAGTATGACTTTCGGCTCCATGGAGGTATTCGAAAAGCAGGATCCCGTGGCTGAATTAGCCGCCAGGTTAAACCCGGCTAAGGGGACCTTTATCATAGGTGCGAGGCTGATCGGCAATACCACCCAGGATTACATCGATATAAAATGGACCGCTATCCGCGATGTTGAGGATATTATAGAGGAAAAGACCAAGATGAGAATATTCATCAAGCCCAACACTTTGCTTCTTAAGACCCGGGAAAGTTATTACCTGGAAGCGATTTGCAGCAACATGCAGGATAAAACCATACATTGGTCGGTGGTGGATGATGGCGGCATGATAGACAACAACGGACTGTATGTTGCTCCAAATGTACCCGGAGTATACGAGGTGGTAGCGCAAAGCGCAGTATATCCAGAAATAAAAGCTTCCGTTATCATAGTCGTAAGGGACTAAGCGGGTGCTATCCGCGTAGATGGTGGTGAAAAATAGTTGCTTATTCAGACCTATGAGCATAGCTACCAGGTCATCAGCCATATTTTGAGCAATGAACTGGGGGAAATTTATATATGCCGGGATATTGCCACGGATTTAGAATGCACTCTCCTGCGGATAAAGGATAAAGAAATCGTGCCCGGGCTGATGGTCTATTTAAACAACTGCATTAAGGATAGTTTCCTTGACTTCATTACTCGCTTTGTTTTTGAAGGCGATTTATGCTTGGTATTCCGGTATCATCGCGGTATTACGCTGGCAAACAAACTGACTAATGAGTATTGCTCATTGAGTGAACGCCTGATGATGGGCAAAAAGATATGGGATAAAGTACTGCTCCTGGAAATGCCCCCCTATTTTCTGAAAAATTGTTTATCCGGGGGCAACATCATTGTCAGTCCCAGCCTTGATATCGCATTTAATTATATGCCTTATGATATTCATGATTTTGCCGCCGCCGACGGCAGGGCGGTGCTAAAAGCCTTTACTCTTGTATTTAATATGCTTTTTGCCGATGAATTAAGACTGGAATCCGCTCCGCCTATAAACCAATTCCATTTAACCCTGCAAAGGGAGCTAGAACCGGATTATATAGAGCTTTATAAGCAATATATACAGATGTCCCGTGAGGTAGAGCTTATTCCGGAGGAAGAGATCAAAAAACCAAAATCAAGATTATTTCTTCTCTGGGAAAGGATGAAGCAGCATTTCAAGGTATTTAAAAGGTTTTTGGGGGTGGCGCTCCTGGTGATAGCGATTATATATCTTGCTTACACCGTCAGTGATTTTGTAAATCCGAAAAATAACCCGGTAACTAATTTTGATTCTATCGGCACTCTCAAAATTGATCAACTCCAATAAACGGGAGGATAAGTGATGAAGTTTCCCGGCAGCTTTAACCTAATCACTGCTTTTAATCTCTTTGTTAAAAAAATACAGAGGATATTCATTGCCCCTTTTCAGATGCTGTATCGCACTATAGTCCGCTATATTAGCCCGCAAAGCATCGCAGGTAAAGTATCTGAAGATATTCGGGGAGAAGTCAAGCAGATAACGAAAAAGCCAAGTTCTATCGAGGAATATTACCTATTTGGAGATAAATACATAGCAAAAAAACTATTCTTTATACTGGCTATAATAATTATTGTAGCTGCTATACTCTTTGTTAAGCTGGGGATCCCCTATGTACAAGCGAAGTTCTTTACTAAGACCATGTCTGTTGATTCTACTCAACTGCATAACTATTCGGGGAGAGTAAATCTTATCAACAATAATGTAGACAAACAACTTCTGTTTAGCGGAAGACTTAAAGAGGGAAGGATAAACGGTGCCGGCCTTCTTTATGACTATGAGGGTAATCTTCTTTACAAAGGTGAGTTCTTAAACGAGATGTATTCCGGCTATGGGGAGTTGTATTATCCTAATGGCATTATCTGTTATAAAGGCGGATTTTTAATGAATAAGTACAGTGGGCAAGGCCTGCTCTATGGGGAGGACGGTCAATTGAGATATTCAGGCCTGTTCAGCGAAGGTTTGTATAGCGGGGAAGGGACTCTTTATTATAGCTCAGGGGGGAAAGAGTATGCCGGGAATTTCTCCCAAGGGGCTTTTAATGGTTTGGGTACGCTCTATGCGCTGGACGGTCAGATTGTTTATACCGGTTTCTTTGCCAATAACATGAAAAACGGTAGCGGGAAACTTTATGAAGATGGAAAGCTGGCTGCCAATGGGGTGTTTGAGGATAATAGATTTATACAAGGCAGCAGCACAATCTACGATGATGAAGGGAACCTCATTTATGAGGGAGAGCTTGGTGATGGTCTATATGCCGGCAAAGGCAAGCTCTATGATCCTGTAAGCGGAAATATTATCTATGAGGGCGAATTTACCGATGGCAAGTATGCGGGCCAAGGCAAGTTTTATGATCCCGAAAGCGGGGATCTCCTTTATCAGGGTGTTTTTGAAGATAATGAATTTATCGGCGGCAGCAGTACTGTGTATGACGATAGGGGCAACATCCTTTATATGGGTGAACTGGCTGCCGGTCAGTATGAAGGCCAGGGCATGCTTTGTGATCCCGCGACCGGGCACATTGCTTATGAAGGAGATTTTAAAGCCGGCAAATACTCGGGTGAGGGTAAACTTTATGACAATAATACAGGAGGGCTCCTCTACGAAGGAGGATTTAAGGATGGGGGATATGCCGATGAAGGTAAACTATATGATCCCCCGACGGGTAAACTTATCTATAAAGGCATGTTTAAGGAAGGGAAATACTCGGGACAGGGTAAATTATATGACAGCGCAACGGGAAATCTTCTCTACGACGGCGGCTTTGAAGAGGGTAAATACTCCCATGAGGGGAGGCTATTCGATACCGCAACGGGCTGCCTGATTTATGAGGGGGAGTTTTATATGGGTGAATACCATGGACGGGGTAAGCTGTATAATCTCAGTCAGGTCCTTATCTTTGAAGGTAATTTCCATATGGGGCAGTATGAACAGAAAAATTTAGGTGAAGACTCGGGACTCCGTTGATAAGCCTAAAGAAAATGTAGGGTGTGGATGATAGTGAAAGTCGTTCAAAAATTACTTTTTTCGCTCCCGGCCTGTCAGTTACAGGGAGGAACAAATAATTTGGGGGGGTGCTATTGTGGCTGGTTATACCATAATTGCAGATATAGGAAATGCCATTGTTAAGCTGTTGCGCGATTATTTAGTGCCCGGGATAATAATCAATACCGAGAATATTGGTTTATGTACCCCCAGTGACAGGGGAGATATCATACTGGGAGTGAACCTCTATGATATAAAAGAAAGCCAGGATATCATCCCTGGCGATATGCAGGCCAAGGGTACCAGACAATTGAAATACCCTTCGACTTTTTTCAACCTTTACTATATGATTACGGCCTATTCTAACAGTGATATAAAGTTTCGCGCGGCGGAAGAATATAAAATTATAGGCCGAGTCTTGCAGGTTTTAAAAGATCATCCTACTTTTACAGCCGAGCAATTAGGCGGCGAATTGGCCAGTTCCCAGTTTGCTCCCAGGATTGAGCTTTTGCAGCTGGAAAACGATGAGAAAATGAAGTTATGGAATATTCCGAATATGCCCTACAGGTTGTCCCTCTTCTATAAGGTATATCCGGTGGAGATCGAGTCTGATAGGGTTAAAGAAGTTACCCGGGTTGTGGATGCCGCCTTTACTGTTAAAGAAGTATAATCCAGGAGGGGTGTTATGCAATACATTACATACGGCATTTCTGATACCTTTACCCGAAAGGTGTCTTTGGTGGTAATGGCAATTGACGATTTCACGGGAAAAGCAATCCTGGGGAGCAATATTCGCGTATTTATAGATGGTGCGGCTCCGGCGATCAAAAAACAGGATGGGCATCATGTTTTTGTAAACCTTGCTGAGCCTGTGGTAACTGTCCACGCAGTAGGCGGGCAGTTCAATCCGCGCAGCGTTCAATGCCGCCTGGATGCCCATGAAGAAACCTATACTTTTTTGAAATTACGCATGATTCCCAACCGCTCCTATCCCATTCCCCCCAATACCACCTGTGTAGAAGGAAAGGCTGCTCCCGGCAGCCTGATTAGGATTATTTGCCGCGATGCCGCCAATGCTTATAAACTCTTATATGCTTATAAGAAGGAAAAGACTAGTGACAGGCGAACCATATCCATTTTTCATCCCGATGAGGTGGACTTGGAGGGTAAGCTTCTATATATTAGCGGCAACAAGGGCCAGGATCAAGAATTATTGCGTATTACCGCTGTTGTGGATAAGGAAAATAAATTGTATTCTTTAGAAGAAGGCTTGTCCTCCGACTACAAAAAAGTAGGTACTTCGCTTTTCCCGGTACATGAAACAACTGCGGAAGAAAGCGGATATTTCTTTTTGCCGATAGCTAATACCTATAAGGAAAGATGTCTCTATACTTGTGAAATGCTGGGGGAAAAGACTCTATCTCTGGAGCTTGAACTGGAATCAGGCAAAGTTAACAAGGTAAATCTGCAATAGGAGTTGAGCTGAGGATGGGTTTTTGTGTATGTGGTGGGGCGATGATGATGTGCAGCTTTGGCATGGCTCCATCAACTCTGAATGTCTTGCCGGCTAACCAGGTCTTAACTTCCATGCCGATTGCTACAATTATGGATAATGCCCCTATGGTCAACATCATGCCTTTTGGCATGTGTAACTCAATGGCTAATCCTCAGGTGGCAGCGGCGACGGCTGCCGCTGCTGGCGTGCTTACACCTATGCCGTGCATACCGGTGATTGCCGCCCCATGGACTCCCGGCAGTCCTACTGTCTTAATTGCCAATTACCCCGCCCTGAATAACTCTAGCAAGCTAATGTGCAACTGGGGCGGTGTAATACAGATAATGAACCCAGGGACCATGAATATTCAGGTACCCTGAGCGGCGGCCCGCTATCTAGCGAAAATATGTGGTTTGGAAGTGCTTTTATGAATACGAAACTAAAGATAGCAGAGATTTTTTATAATTGTTCGAAAAAGCTGGGTTATACTGCAGCCGAGGCTTATACGAGCGCTGGCGGTTCTCTACCTGCTCCGCCTGCAAAAACGCCTGAAAGCCATGAAATGCTCGTTCGCCAGAAAAACATTTTTTCGGCGGTGCTGTATGCTAATATCAATGTTACAGATTTTTCGGATATAGTTTTGTCGCTGGGGGCGAAGGATACCTTCCGTTACATAAATACCCTCTTGGCAATATTGCTTCCGGTTATTGAAGAGAACAGCGGAGAAACCGATAGTTTTTCTGATGCGGGGGTTACGGCTCTATTCAGCCAGGATTATAAAACTGCGCTTATCAGCGCTATTTCCATGTGTCAGGAAGTTAATACCTTAAGGAATCCCGACTTCGACTATAGCAGCTTTGCTGTGGGTATATGCTATGGTTCGGTTATGATCGGTGTGGTTGGTGATGGAAAGAGTTATTCCACCCTTACTATCTCGGAGTATACTGGGCTTGCAAAATACCTTCAATCGATTGCCGGCAAATATTATTCCAAAATTCTGATTACTGAAAGCTATGCTGAACTCATAGAGGACTTTTCCAGACGATTCGATAACCGGACCGTGGGGTATATCTATCTGAGCAAATTTAAAAAGCCGGAAAGGATCTACGATATTTATAACGGTGATAGCGTTGAAATTAGAAACAGGAAACGCAAAACGAAGCTTATGTTTGAAAAAGGTGTGGAGCTTTTCACCGAAAGAAAATACGATCAGGCCCGCCTGCATTTCGTAGAGGTTCTAAAGGCGGACAGGCAGGATCTGGCCGCTAAGGAATATGTTTATCTTTGTGATAAATGTGCCTCTGGGGTAGAGGGCTTCGAGCAAAGGACATACTTGGAAATTTGGTGACAATGCCGGGAAAGGTTGTTTTATAATGCTAACAACATTGAGGAAGATACTACAAGCTAAAGGGGTCCATATTCAGGAAACGGTTTACTGCCGGGCTAGGCCTTCGCTTCTGGATTATCCCATGAAAATTGGTGATTTTTTCGTAGCGAAAAACAGCGGCCAAGGTGTAAGGGACTTTGAGCTTGCAAACAGATTATATAGCCTGGCAGAAGAAAAGAAGAAAACAAGTGAATATGAAAATCTATCTTCGCAATTGCAACGGACCCTGGCCCGCTTGAAAGAAATGAAAGCCGGCAAAAACCATAGCGAAGAGTTTATAACGGAAAAACTGGAATTGCGCAGAAATAGACAAAGTCTTGAAAAAGCCAAATCAGCTCTTGAAGCCGGCTATTTTGCCCAGGCCCTGGAAGAAATTAAAAAAGAAGGCGATTGGGGATACACATTTCTTGAATACAAGGATTCTTTTTATTGCTCAAGCTTTGCTGAGATAGCTTCAATATTGCCGCAAATTGAAAAAGTTAATACCCCTAAACTTAAGGAAATGCCTTTATTTGTTCGTGGCATACGCGACCTGTCTATAAGCCTGAAAAAAGGCGAAGCGCTGGGTATAGTCGGCGGCCCCTGCCTTTTCGGGGCTTACGAGGTAATAATTGATATCTTTCTTAGAAATGCGGAGCAGGTACAGTTTGATTTCAGTACCGGCCGTATTTACGATAAGGCTGTGCTCGGGAAAGCTGACATTGAGTCATTTATGGCCAGCCGCTCCCAGGATATCGTGCGCTTGGAGCTCAGCAATTTTAAGGCCGGTGTGACCTATCAGGAGTATTTAAGTATGCAATACCTCTTTGAATTTGCCGCGATATTGGGAGCAAGGGTAGCTATTCCCATACCCGATATTTCTTATATGAAATTCTTTGCGGGAATAACGAAAGAAATTGCCGATGAGATTAAGGAGCCCGCTCTTAAGGCTTTTGAACGGATAGCTCATGATATAAGCGATAGGTATTTGCAATGCATCGATGAGCTTAAACAGCGATATCCCGGTGTGGAATGTCAGGTACTTCACAGTCGCAATCCCGGGCTTTGTGATCTGTTTTATGACAGACGGCAGCAGTATGCAAGTAAACTGCCCCGCCTGGGTCGCGTTACCGAACACCTAGGGCGAACTGATGCCGTTATCGATTACATTACTATGCTGGCACTTCCTTACTATGTTTATGGGACTCGTCATGTTTTGCAGATTGACAGCGTTGACGAGGCGGATTCCATGAGAAAATGCATCAAGATACATAATCCTGATGTAAGTTTCTTTAGCTTACTATTCCCTGAGTATATTAGCGAAGATGGGATTAATACGATTTTTAACGCAGCGCTTGAATATAAACAATACATCTAAGCCGGAGGAAAATATGGTCACTATAAAAAAGATCTGGAATTGGTTCATGCGCAAAAGGTTAGACGTGATTGATGTGCTGTTGATAAGCTTGATTATTGTTTGTT
>CAYRCG010000021.1:0-19660 GCA_964422685.1 uncultured Syntrophomonas sp.
TGACCATACAAAAAGCGTAAAAGCACCCAGACTCAATTGCCAAATCAATAGGCCCTCTTTAACCGCTAATATCTGGACAATCAAAATAAAAAAAGCGAAAAACAAGATAAATCTGAGCTTGCGAAAAAAAAACCCTAATCCCAAACTAGCCAGGCGATAAGCAAAAAGCAGCGAAGCCAGCAAAATAGTCCCACTTTGCCAGGAGGGAGCCACAAAGACGGATATGCTGAAAGAGATCAGCAGAAGCAGTTTAACCAGGGGATGCATGCGGTGCAATTTGGAATCATTATTGACATATATCAACCCGGGGAAGACGCCTTTTACTGCTGATAAGGCTTTATTATAAATTGGTTTCTCAGAATAATTCATCTTGATACCTTCCCTCACAGGCTATTAGATGTTCCGCAGGCAGGTATTCGTCCATTCCCCTTCGCGCTAAATCCTCCCAAGCCTCTTTTAATGGTTTATCAATTATTAGCTTTCCAGCACAGAAAAAGAGGATTCTTTGGCAGACAGCATCAACTACATTGGGTTCATGACATACCATCAAGGTTATACCCCCTCCCTCCCGGTGCTTCTGCAATGCCGCCATAAGCAAATCCAGGCGCCGGCCGTCCTGTCCAACTATAGGCTCATCCAAAATTAAAATCTGAGGATTATAGGCTAGGACGGAAATTAGATTAAGCCGTTTTTTCTCCCCCAGGCTTAGAGCAAAAGGGTTCTTATCCCTATATTGCTGCAATTCAAACTTTTCCAACAATCGGCTAACTTCCTGTTCAGTTGCAGAGTAATCTCTATCAGATAAAAAGTGCGCTGCCATCCCCGCTTCTTTGGCAACGCTATTTTCGAAAATCTGATGATTAGGATTCTGAAAAGTAAGCCCCATGTCCTTAGCCCGCCCGGTTACCTTTTGCCCGGTTATATCCTCCCCGCGCAAGTATATTTCCCCTTCCTTGGGTTTTATTATTCCCAATAAAGCCGATAATAGAGTCGTTTTGCCGCTACCGTTATTACCCATGATGGCTACCGTTTCCCCTGGGTATATTTTAAAACTCACTCCGGAGAATACATCTCTTCCTTCATAACCGGCTTTCAGGTTGTGCACCGATATTAGCGGGGATACCTCCGCCTTACTTGCGGTACCGGGCGAAATATTCTCTTTTGGCGGGAGCCGGCCGATTTGCCCCCCGCTGCCAGGAAACTTTTTATTGCTATAAGATGAAGGGAGTATTTCTGTGATTTTCCCTCCTTCCATCAATAATAAACGCTCAGTGATAGGCAAAAGCCTTTCCAGGCGATGTTCTATGACCATTATCGCTACATTATGCTTTTCTTTTAAATTGTATAAGGTTTCTAGCACCTCCCTAGTGCAAGCTGGGTCAAGGTTGGCGGTCGGTTCGTCCAATATCAAAAGGACCGGATTCATGGCCAAAACCGAAGCAATGGCAACCCGCTGTTTTTCGCCTCCAGAAAGGGTATGGACTTGTCTGTCAATGAGCTCCAATGCCCCCACTGCCTGCAACGCAGAATAAACCCTTTCCGGTATTTCATCCGCCGGGACACAAAGATTTTCCGGCCCGAAGGCCACCTCATCACAAACCCTAAGAGTGCAAAGCTGTGCCTCGGGGTCCTGTTGTACCAGACCGACAATCCCCGAAAGTCCGCCAGCCGGATAGTCCCTGGTGTTTTTCCCCTGTATGCAGACTGAGCCCTCCATTTTCCCAGGGTAAGCATGGGGTATAAAGCCCGCCAAGCATAAAGCTAGAGTCGATTTGCCGCAACCACTGGGGCCGGTTACCGTCAGAAACTGCCCGGGGTAAATCTGCAAATTAATGTTTACCAGGGCCGGAGCCGCAGCTCCGCTGTAGGCAAAAGATAATCCTTTGATATCTACTACCGGATCGGCCACAATCTTCCTTCTCCTATCGGGTCTATTTGACCATTATTTTACTTACCTGTCTTACCCAATATTCTCCACCATAATTGCCCGCAATCAAACGTAGGCTATCATCTTCCCGAATCAATAGCATCTGCTCGTCATCTAACACTTCGTTTAAATCAAACACCACTTCATAGCCATCGCCGGCAATAACGTGGATTTTCTGCGCAGCTTTATCAGGTGAAGCCTCCCGGATGATTACCTTTATGGGAATCCCTGTGTATTCCTGAGCCGGAACATAGCTGATTTTCCCTTTTAATTCGGCGCTAATGGTCGTTTCATACTTATCAAAATGCGTCAGTTGGAAAGATAAAGGATTCTTAACTGCCCCTTCCACCTGACAACGCGGACCTACCCAAGGTGGTTCAAAAATCGCCGCATAGTAATAGACCGCACCTATTGACAGTAAGGCAACTAAAACAACGGTCAGGGTTAGGCGGAGCGAAAACCTTTTTTTATCTTGTTTATTTTGTCCCGGCACTTCGGCAGCCATCTCTGCTTCACTGAGGCTATTGATATGGAAAGGCCGGGCCTGCAACACTATCTCCAAGACACTATAACCCAAGCTGCCCGCCAGAAGTATGCCGGAAACGAAGGCTATGAGGCTTATAAACAGTAAATAGGGCAATGGTGCGTGGGAAAAATACAGCAATTGAAAAACGAAAACATTGGAAGCGGCGGCAATCCCACCAGCTAGTATGTAACTAGTCAGGTTATGCCGCCGAAGCACAAAAATCACTAAATCCACCATAAGACCTTGCATCAGGGAAACTAGGATAATAGCGACGCCATGGGTGCTTCCGGTCAGCATTTCGATTACTCCCTTGAGTAGACCAGCCGCTGTTGCCGCACCGGGCTTCCTAATCAAACCGGCCGCCAGGATGAACCAGAAAATATGTAATCCTGATACAAATTGTCCGGCGCCGAAAGGAACACCAAAAATCCGGTTTAAAAGATTGCCCAAGTAACCGATATAGGTACTCATGACACCGCCAATACCGCTTAATATGGCTATAACCAGTAAGTCCCGGTTACTGAAATAGTATTTTTTTCTACTGCTTTCTTCCATGTCAACCTCCATCGAAAAGGGGGCGATTCTCGCGGCTTCTTTCGTAAGGCCCTTAGTCAGCTAGGGGGTAGTTTTCCCCTCCCGGTTTACCTCCACAGTCAACCCGAATTGTGACCACATTCTTGACCCAATAAGGTTTATTTATATCACCCGGTTCCAGCTGCCCCACTGTAAGCTGCAAAGGCATTCCCGCCCCGGGGTCATATTCATATCCATTTTCTTCCCAAGCCAGTATCATTTTAAGTCTAGCTTCTGGGTTCTGTTCATCAATATAATCCTCGCTTTTCACATCTTCCAGGCTATATTCCACCTCATACCCGTCCTCGGCAATAAATGTCACCCGGGCGGCATCATCCTTCAGTTTTACTTTTTCATTCAATAAATACCATACTCCAATTCCTTTAAAATGGGTATATCCTTTAGTTCCATAGGAATTGATGCCGAAATAATCAGTTTCCACCAAGCCTTCCTCCATTGATTGCAAATCCTTCAAGGTGAAAACCGTCCTGCCTTCTACCCCCTCCCCGGTAATAAGGAGTTCCGCGGCAGGGGCTTTTTCTGCCTTTGGGGTCACACATCCCCATATAGAGAAACAACCCAGCAGTAAAAATAGGCTCATTGAAATAACGCCGTGACTATGGCGCAGACAGAATTCCCGCATTGGACTATCCTCCCGTAAAGCAGAATCAGGCAGAGGCGTTTTTTCAACCCAACCATGAGCCCGCTTTCCGCAATTATAAGCACCCTTGAAGACCGGTGATTAATTCTCCCATTACAGCTAATGTTTAGGCAATTCTACATTAATGAAGCAAAGGTTGTATAAGAGTCGCAAAAAAGGAATTTAGGCGGAGCAAAGGTTAAAACGCTCCGCCTGCAGTTCCTTTATTTAGTTCCGAGTCCGATGCAAAAATTAGTATTTATGCAACCCGATTCTACAAGAAGGGGTTTTTGCAGCAGTAGAGCCGGTTTTTGTATAAACACCATTATACCGTTGATTTCTCTGAAATAATTATTTTCTAAGGGTTATGGCACTATTGCTCACGCTGTAAATATCAATAAGCGCAATATGTTGTAGCAGAGAAACCGAAAAGAGGGTTAGCGCAATATAACCACAATTAGACAGTTAGAATCTACAATGCATTAACAATGACCGTCACTGCTTCTGCGCGGGTAGCATGACCCAGAGGGCGGAGGGTATTGTCCGGATATCCCCTGATAATCCCGCGATTGACTGCAGTAGCCAGGCTAGCTTCAGCCCAACTAGAAATACTATTCTTATCAGCAAAGGTCAGTCCCGTTGCCTCTTGCCCCAGCCCGGCGGCCTTGATTATTATCATCGACATCTGTTCCCGGGTAATGCTCACGTCCGGCCCGAAACTATTCTCGTTAAAGCCATTTACTATCCCCCGGGAAGCCGCAGCAGCTATACTATCCTTAGCCCAATGATTGATCGTGTCCGCAAATAGTTTTTCTCCTTTAGGGGTAACAGCGAATGCCTTTACTATAATAGCCGTAAATTCCGCTCTGCTGATTTCGCTATCCGGCTTAAATGAACCATCCGGATAACCACTGATGGCTCCCCGTTCAACTAGTTTCCTGATATTCTCTTCGGCCCAGTGCCCGGAGATATCATGCAAACCTGCAATCTCTGGGCTTTTTTCCCGAGCCAAAACGGCAAATCGGGTAAAATGATCCACTTCAACGCTTATGGTATTGCCAGATACGCTACCGCCGAGACTGACCCACTCCGACTTCCTTTCATCATAATAATGGATAGCCGGAATTTCGCCGGGTTTCAGCAATCCGGCATCAAATTTTAAAGATATAGTCACATTCCCCGCAAAGCTATAGCTCTGTGCATCACCAATACTGAATTCATAGACCTTGCCCAGGATTCTGGTCCCCGAAGGAACCTCAGTCGCGCTAGTGACTTCCTTTACTTTCACCTCTACCGGCTTATTATCCTTAAGGGCATGGGCCGGAATGTTCAAAGTAACGGCATTACCCAAACTTATGGTGCCACCGGCAGCCGGGCTGACCGTACCCTTTCCAGTATCAGAGATAGTCGGCTGGGTTGCGGTTACAGGGGGGCTACCGCCACCGCCGCCATCGCCGCCACCAGTTCCGGTGCTTGCTTGTATCAGCAAATCTTTCTTGACAACATTGCTTCCTTCACCGGCTACAACAGCCAGTACACCCGAAGAACCATCCGGCACTACAAAATCGATGCTGTACGAGCCTTTTATATCGGCCTTAGCAGCGTCAAACACTACGATATTCCCTGCCCCGTCTACCGCCTTAACGGCAACCCAGGCACCTGAAGCGGTTGTGCCGGAAGCGCTAATGCGCTCCCCGACTGAGGCTCCGGTCTTATTTAATGACATAGTTATAGAAGATGTGCCCTCTGCCATCGCCCCAGTGGGAAAGCACATCATAAGCAACATGGCAATTTGCATAAATACTATTATCCTTTGTCTCATCCTGAAACATGCACTCCTTTCAATTGGCCTGGTTGCCCCTGCAACATCTCGGCTTCCGGTAACTGGGGCTTCAATTCTGCAGTATTATCGGATTATGGTCGATTGCGTTCGTCAACTCATCCACAATGTAAATGTTGATTACATCACCACCTGTTACGTTAAATCCGGCATGAGCATGATTAACTTCATCAAAATCAGCCCTGGTTGAATTTATCTGCAGATGCTTTCCGTCCCTGATCTGCGAGAAAACTACGGTCTCTTTACCCGGATGAGCGAGTAACGAAGTAACCGTGACTCCAAAATCCTTATACCCCGAAACCCCACTTCTTATGGTTAAGCTACAAATGCCTTCCGGAGTAAGGCCTGGGATATATGCTGTATTGTCCCCATCTGCAGCAACCCGGTAATAAGCATACTGTTTTTCGGAGCAGCTTTTATCCAGCACATAGGTTTCTATCAATCGGCCATCGCCATGCCTGGAGGTTAATGTCAGCACATCACCCTCCAATTCAACCACCTGGTAGTTACTGCCGGCTTCCTGCTTAGCAATATAGGGGAAACCCGGACCCGGATTATACTCCTTGGAACCGGAATTCCCCATTACATAGACTATCCCATAGGAATTATTCATTATTTCACCCTGGTAAAGTGGGTGGGTACGCATATAGACATGTTGATGGCCGACAAAGACCATGTCCACCTGATTATCCTCTAATATCGGCACCCAGTGCTCTCGCAGTGCATCATCAACAGTCTTATCATCATCGAAGTTTTGATAGGGCGGATGATGGAAGAGCACCAACTTCCATTTCTTATCCGTGTTCTGCAGATCATTCCGCAACCATTGTTTGACCGAAGCAGTAATTACATTACTGGTATCCAATACTGTAAAATGGGCATCACCGTAATCAAAGGAATAAAATATTTCATTAAGGCCCGGGGGTCCGTTTTTCGGAAAAACCAAGAATTCGCAAAACAGCTCTTTGTCATGGTTGCCTTTAGCCGACATCATCGGTATCCGCGAAAACACCCCGGTAGCCGCCTGCAAAAACTCACTCCACTCAGCGCAATTTCGGCCCTCAGTAGTAAGATCTCCCGCCAATAGGGCAAACCTGATTTGGGGGTTTCCATTATAAATATTTTCGAGCATATTGCCCCAGGCTGAATATCCCTCCTGAACGTCACCCATGTATAGGAAAGAGAAACCATTCTCTCCCCCAGCAGTCTGGAAGGATTTTATTCCACCCCAGTTTTCATCACTGCCTACCCGATAAAAATATTGGGTGGCAGGGACTAAATTTTTAAGCACAACGGAGAAGCGATATTGTTCACCGGCAGCGAACGGTCCCCCCGCAGCTACTATCTCGGTGGCCGCCGCGAAATCGCCATCAAACCCTGCTGCCGTAATATACTGCAGTTTATTGGCATCACTATTAGGTGAAAGCCAGGTTATGGTTTGGGAGCCAGCGGGATTCTCTGACCAGGTCAGAATAGTTTGTTCCCCCGGGGTTATATCCGCTTGTGCAATCGCAGGGACAAGGCAAAAAGCAACCAGCAGCAAGAGGAGAACAACTAGGGAATAAATCCGCCCGGCTTCCGTTTTATTGTAGAAGCCTAATTTTGATTTCATAAACATATGCTCCTTTATCCACAACTCTCGGCAGTCTGGGTTGGGCAATACCCTCGGATTAAGATACATCCGAGGTTACGCCCGTCCCTTTTACTGCCTAACGACATTTACCTATATTATTATTGAAGCATTGTCGGATTATGATCAAGGGCATTGGTCAATTCATCTACCAGATATACCTTGATCACATCTCCAGCCTTCACATTAAAACCCGCTTGGGCAGTAGCAACTTGGTCAAAATCAGCCCTAGTGGAATTAATCTGCAATTGACTGCCATTTCTCAAATGGGTAAAGACCACGGTCTCATCACCGCTATGGCCCATGACCGGTGCAATATTGACCGTAAAGTACTTAAAGCCGGTTGCGCCGGCATTAACCGTCATGGTCTTAATGCCGGCCGGGGTTGCCCCTACGGTATAAATCGCATCAGCAACCGGGGTAACATTATAAGCATACTTGCTTGCAGTAGCCGGGACCAGCTTTATGCTGATAATATTACCGATGGAATCGGCACCGCTTACAGACGGCCCTACCAGGCGTAGAGGCCAGTTCTTGTCACTGTTGGGGAAGATTACACCGTCCACGGTGTTGGCAATAATATAACTATTGTTGCGGATAATATCCTGGCTATTGATAATAACTGTTTTTCCGTCGCCGGCTGTTATTAGCACCTGGTATCCGGCAGCAGCCAATCCATTGTTAAAAGCATTGTTGGAATGCTGGTCCTGATCATCGACAAAGCCGGCCAGGAGCCATAGGGGCATGCCTCCCCAGACTTTGCCTTTGGAATCGGTATAGGTTCTCTTGTGGTCGGCACCAAAGGTACAGGTCAACGCATCATCAAAATAGTTTTTACTTATTACCTTTTGCAGTCCGCCCAGTTCCAAACCATTCAAATCCAAGGTCCAATCCTTGGAAGGCACCGAATAAACCCTCAGTTCGGTGATATACTTTGGTGAAACCCCGGCACAGGAAGGATACATCACATCACCATAGTAATAATGCCAATAGGGTTCAGGCAGCGATTCATGCATATCCCACTGGCCATAGATCTTGTCTTCAGGAGTGAAGAATAAACGCATACCGTCCTTGTAATCAGGAACATATTTCCCGTCAGCATACCAGGCCAAGACAGCTTCGCCTTGTCTGGCCAGAACTGCCGGGTCGGGATAAATAGAGGAATAGGGCATGGTAGTTACCCAGCCGTCTTTGGCAACAAAATCAATTTCCGTACCGGTGCCCATGCCATCCACCAAACCAACCAAATCCCTTACCAAAGTACCCTTTATAGCGTTTTCAATTTTGAATCCGCCGGGATAGGTCTCATCTGCATCCCATATATCACCCGCATTATTGGTTATACCCTCATACTTATATACGGTTTTCCCATCACCAATAACCGCGAATTTATCCATCATCTCCAAATAATTAATGGTTTTTTCTTTAACTATGCTTACGCCATCTTCACCGTATTTGACTATACGTAGCTCCGGAACAGCGCCGCTTCCACCGGTGGCAAAGGAGGTCAGTTTGATTTCCACGATGCCGCCTATGCTCTTGCCGCCTAAAGTGCCGTCAGGGTTGGCTACACCGGGTCCCACCAGACGCAGTGGGGCTGATTTGCCGACAAGCGGCTGGCCATTGCATTTATTGGCAATGATATATTTGCTGTTTTTATTGATGTCCTGACTGTCAAAATCAAAGCTATAGCCATCAGATGCTTTTACCACGACCTTGTAACCTTGCGCCGCCTGAGGGAAGTCGTAACTATGGGGTTTACGGTCATCCACCCAGCCTGCCAGGAGCCACAGGGGCATCCCCGACCAGGTATCACCATTAGCGTCAGTCCATTCTGCCAGGTGGCCGGAATTTGGACAGTTTACCCCCGCCTCAAATTCGGCCTGGGACATCACATCCGTGATTTTTCCCTTCAAAGCCAGGTTCCAGCTGCCGGCAGCCGGCTCCGAAGTCTGCAGTTCGGGGATTTCAATCCTGACCAGATTCCCTACCGCCGCACCTCCCAAAGAAGCATCAGCTTTGGTAACACCTTTACCCACTAGGCGCAGGGGTGCCGAATTTCCGGTCAAAGGTTCGCCATTGCACTTATTGGCTACGATAAAATCGTTGCTTTTGGCCACATCTATGCCGGCCAAAGTCTTACTGAAGCCATCCCCGGCCACCAGCTTCACCGTGTAGTCTGCAGCCAGATCAGCATCGAATGTCCAGTGTTTACCGGTCTGTTCTATGTCGTCAACTGCCCCTAATAGTACCCACAGCGGTATTCCGGACCATTCATTGCCATCGATGTCGGTCCATTTTGCATTATGCGCACAGGCCAGACCTTCTTCAAATTCTTCCTGCGTAATAGTATCACCTATGTCACCTATTAACTCCAAAGCCCATCCCGCCGGGGGCTTCGGTAAACCGGATAATTCAATGCGCGCTATGTTTCCTACCTGTTGTCCGCCCGCAATAGCCGCTCCTTTCAAGTGGAGAGGCCAACAACCTTTACCCGAGTCAGTCTTTAAAGGCAGTGATTTGCCGTTTAGGGTGTTGGCAATTATATAAGCACCACTACCGGCAATATCCTTACTGCTCAAGGTAGTGGACCAGCCGTCACCGGCTATTACCTTGATTTCGTAATCCTGAGCCGCCAGCTCATTGTTGAAATTAAAATGCTTATTACCTGTATCGGGGTTATCGTCCACCATAGCCGCCAAAAGCCATAAGGGCACACCACCCCAGACATTCCCCTCTTCATCAGTCCAGGTTGCATGATGGCTGCTGGAGGCGCAGGATAAGCCTCGTTCGAAATAATCCCGGGTCACGTTTTCATCCCGGGCCCCGGTGAGTTTAAGGGTCCATTCGGTAGGAGCCGCGCCGGTTGCCGCAGCCATTTTAACTGCTGCAGTAGCTGCTGCTTTTACCGCACTTAGGTCAGAAGAGTCGACTCCGGCAGCGTAATAATACTCAACCCTATCCCCTTCGAAAAGTTCAACTTTGTTTAAGGCATTATTGGCAACCTCATAGCCGTCTTTGAAGACGTCATTGACATAAGCCAGCCATTGGCTGCCTTTCTTCACATAGGGATAATCACCAATATCATCCAGTAAAAGTACTCCGGTATCATTCCATTTTTTATCGGAAGCCTTATAGGTAAATCCTTTAGCTACTGATGCGGCGTGCAAGGCCCCCAGCGGGGTGTTCTGTTTAACGGTATACTGTTTTGCATCGATGGTTATGGTAAAGGTTTCTGCGGGAACCAGCGTAACTGCAGCATCGTAAAGAACATCCATGGCAGGTATAGTGGTTATCGAAGCGACTGTTTTTACTGCCGCGGTGGCTGCTGCTCTTATAGCAGCAAGATTGTCTTTGTCAGTATCTTTGGGGACATAATAAAATTCCACCTTGTCTTTATCCGCTAATTCTATGATATTTAAAGCATCAGCGGTATCGTCATAACCATCCTTAAAAATGCCGTTGACATAAGCGAACCAACGACTGCCATTCTTTTCATATTTGTAGGTTCCAATATTGTCCAACAAAAGAATCCCGCTATCGCCCCACTTCTTATCAGAAGCATCGTAAGTAAATCCACTAGCTACTGATGCCGCATGCAGAGCCCCCAGGGGGGTGTTCTGACTTACTGTATATTCCTTGGAGCCAATATTGATGGTATAAGTTCCGCTGGGATTCAGCTCAACTTTCCCGTCAAAGAGCGAGTCGTTGGCTACAGGTGCAGGCTCATTGGTGAGTATGTTCAATTCTGCTACATTTTGCACCGATAAACCGGTAGTAGTTGGGTGGGTTCCTTGGTAGTAATACCAATACTCGGCGTCAGCCGCCTCATGCCAGTCCCAATTGCCGAAAACATGATATTTCCCAGGACCTGCCGGCCCCTCAGCTTTATCTGAAGCTTCAGCAAACCAGACCAGTCGCATACCGTCTTTCCAACCGCTCCCCGGATACTCGCCGTCTTTATTCCAAGCGATTACCATGGGCCCTTCACGGCTAGAGTAATTATATACATTTTTATAAGGGAATCTTTTTTTGAAGCCGTCACTTGCCTTTATTTCCAGCTCTTGACCTTCCTGCATACCCCCAACCAGATCACAGAGGTCTTTCACATTAGTGCCCTTCAAAGCCCCCATATCTTTATCCGCCCAGTTGATATCTTCCGCTTCATTCCAACGCAACCGTTCCTGGGTTGCCGGATCGGGATCATCTAAAAATACCGGTCCCTGGCAATAATAATGGGTCGCCCCATCACCCATGACCGCCAAATTATCCCTTAGATAGTTATAATCAACTTTCTCCTGTCGTAATACGGTTTTTCCATCATTGGCTAATCTGTTAATAGTCAGTTCAGTTGTAGCGGCATTGGCCGCTTCGGGCATCGTGAGGCCCATACATTGGAAAAGGAATACAAAAGCCAAAACGATAGCCAAGTTTTTCCCCCAGAGCTTTCTTCTTAGAAACATAATTACACTCCTTCCCCGGTAATTCTAGAATTTTAAACGAATTAGGCCTGTTCCAATAAACAATTAATTATCCATCTCCTTCCTCTCGCTTTTCCCTCCTTTGCCGCTGTTAAAACAGACTTGTCTGATCTTTTCACAGCCAATAAAAAATTCGACCGTCCAGAGCCAGCCGAATGCATTTGCATTTATCTGCTTTGGCTCCTTTCCAAAATGGGAGGCACATCTGTTTCCTGGTGTACCCTGCCGGACTGCTGCCATGGCGTTATGCTTTAGGCTAACAGACTCGGAGCAATATCATTTTTTACCGTGTAATAAGGATCTGACCGGTTTCCGGGTCATAAACCACCTCCGCTTCCAAAGTCTCACTAACAAATCTTAAGGGTATGAAAGTGCGCCCCGGCGGCATGATTGCCGGAGAGCAGTCAATGATCTGTTCTTGGCCATTTAGCCGGACGGCAGGGGAATCAATGGTCAGGATTATTTCCTTTTCCCCATAAGTAATGCTCACTTCGCTATTTTCGGGATTCCAGCCTACCTGGGCCCCAAGTGCTTCACTAACGAAGCGCACCGGCACCAGGGTACGACTGGCTGCAGCATTTATAAATGGTTCCGCATCCAGAGCATAAGCAACCCCGTTGACAGTAGCTTTTTTGGCGCCAATAGTCAGGTTGATAAGGAGCTTTTCGTCATCTTTCCTGGCTTCGCCCACCCGGTAAGTGAAAGTGGCTACATCACTGTTTAATTTACCGGGGCCGACAGTAATGGCTTTAATGGTCGTATCCTCATTGAAAGGGCCTAGAGGATGATTGATTTTGCCTAAAACATCCGCCCGGGCCGTCCACCAGCGGCTGGCAATCCAATTATATACCGGGCTGTACATGGTTGGGGTGCTGCCATCCAACGTATAATGGATTTTATCGTCATCACTGTTTATATTGCTCAGGGCCACCATGGTACCGGGCGGGATAGTGCCGCCGCCGGGATTCGCCTGGGGAGCATCCCATTTCTGTGGTGCGGTGGCGAGGACTTCGATTTTGTTCAGGTATTTTACAAACAGATTACCGGTCTGTTCGGCTACTGTGCGCTGTCCCATCATCAAAAGCAAGGAATTCAGATCATTCATGTATTTAGGATTATCACTGCCTTCCACGGTGATAAGACCCACAATCGGCTCTACCTCCACCTTGTTCCCGGCATCCCCCGGCAAATGCCCGTCACTGTCCTTGCCGGATTTGAAATGGGGGAAACGGTAACGCTTGTCTTCAAAAAGTTCCTGCAGCGTCATAGTGACGGTGTATCCGTCCGCAGAGGAGAATTTCAATATGGTAGCTTCATCGGTCATTTCGGCCCGGCTAAGCAACTCGGAAAGTTTCACCCCTTTACCCACATACCACCTTTTAGTCGGCCAGGTGTTAATACAGCTGTATAAGTATTCATGCTGTTCCATTTGACCGAGTTGGTCAAGGGTAAACGTCATGGGGTTTTTCACCCCATCACCGACGATTTGCAATGAATCCGATTGGGCCGAAGCGGCAGGGGATAGCGACAGGATAAAACCACCCGCGAGTATGATACTCAATAAAGCGATAATAAGAATAGAAAAGCGTTTCCCGGTTGTTGTGTGCGGCATTAATAAAACCTCCTTCTGCTAATATATGATTGCTTCCGCTGCAAAAGTAATATTTATGCATTAGCTTGGATAAATATACCGCTCGCAGTCTGCGCATGGGCAACACCGGCGGCTTGCCTCGTGGCTCAAGGGGTACCGCGCGCGGACTTCCAATGCCTACTATTTGTCTTCAGTCGGCCAGCATGAAAAGCTTACCGGTGGCCGGGTCTTTGTATACCGTTCCCATCCTCTCGTAAAGCTGACCTTTTCCCTGGGTCTCGATTAGATCTTCCCGGATTTCTGGAACATCGGTCATTTCCCGCCCTCGTTCTAGATTCACCTGCGGTTGTTTCAAACCCAGATCAACATTCCAATTAAGGGCTAAGGCCAGCATCAGGCCGCAAGCAAATACCAGCATGGCATCAACGATATTGATAGCACCCTCCAGAGGATTAACATCCTCTTGGTTTAAACGGCTACTCCTCCTCAGCCCTCTGTCCACGCCCTAACACCTCCATCAAACTCTCCAGTATTGATTCCAGGGTACTTAAATAATCCTCGTACCATCTTTTGCGCCAGCGTGAAACCGTAAAGGCTAGCCCCCCGGCCGCCAAGCCGGTCACGGTAGCATCAAAGGCAGTGAGCAAGGCATCAGCCAAACCTTTGGGATCGCCTTCACCTAAGGCGATTAAACCCGGTCCCAATGGTATTAAGGTGGCCATCAAGCCCAGCATAGGCCCCAAACGCGTTACCAAATCGGTCCGATTGGTGATACGCAGGTAATTCAATTCTTCCTCTGCCAGCAGCCGGCGGGCCAAGGCCTGCATAGATTCTCTCGGCAGTTCTTGATTGCGGAGAAGCTCTCGAATGGCCTGTTTCTGACGCTTGAATAAGTGGCTAGCCTCGATCTGCTGCATGATTTCTGCTACAGTTTTAGCCTGTAAATCATTTATCAATTCCGGAACATTGACCCTCATGCGGCGTCTTTCGGTCACAGCTTCTACCAGCACTCCGCCTAACTCCACCAGCGCTAGAGCCAATAAGAATAAAAGCACGGCAATGGTTGGTATCAGCAGTCCGGACGAGATGGCATGCATCATTTCTTTTAGGGATAGTAAGAGAGTCATGTATTACGATCGCTCCTTCGTATATTGGATGTATCTATTGCCGGCACCGGAAAGCAAGAAAACTAACAAAACTATAGTTGTATATAACTGCATACTATCCCGGGCTTCCTGCAAGGGTAAAGGTATGGTATCAGCCGTCAAGGCGGGTGGCAGCAAACTATCGTTGGCCGCTTGCTGAGCAGCGATTTCCGCCAATTCATCCGGGGATAAATCGCCTATTTTAGCCAGATATTGCAACCGCCCCTCCGGAGCGGGGTAATCGGCAGATTCAACCGTATTGGCCTTCGGAGCTGGAAGCACTTCCGTTCCCGACAGGTTATCCGGCGGGAAACCAGGTGGCGGTTCTACATCTACGGCAGGGCCGATGGCCGCAACGCCCTCTTCCTTGTCTCGCTCCGCCTCCGGGCCATTCACTAGGCAACTGGCCTTATATTTGCCATCTGCCGTAGTGACAGTAATTACCGCTGTTCCCGAGCCGACTATGGTAACCAAGCCACGATTGTCGACGGTGGCAACTTTGGTATCACTGGAACGCCAGAGCAGGTCGCGGTTATCCGCATTGAAGGGAACTACCGTTGCTTCCAAGCGGAAAGTCGTCCCTACCGGCTGATCGATCCTGTTCTTATCCAGATAAACCCCGGTTGCCGGTCCGCCCGGTATCTTGGTGGGATCAACCGCCTTGCCGGACATATCTGCCGTGAATTTAAAAGTAACCACTTCACTGTCCAGTTTTCCGGGGCCGATAGTGATCATTTTTATAATCGTATCCTCTTTCACTTCGATGGCTTTGTTAACCCCTTTGACATCGCCCCGCTGCTCCCACCAGCGACTGGCGCTCCAGTTGAACATAGGGCTGTCTATAGTCGGGGTACTGCCATCGGTTGTGTAGTAGATCTTATCCTCATTATTGTTTTTGTTACTGAGCTCGACCTCCGCTCCTACCGGTAAAACCGTGCCGCTGGGAATATTAGCTCTCGGGCTATCCCATGTTTCTGGCGCGGTGGCCAGTACCTCAATTTTGCTGACATATTTCAAAAACAATTGATTAGTTTGCTCCGTAACCGCCCTTTGCCCTACTACTAATAATAATGCGTCCCGGTCATTCATCGCCTCCGCGTCAGCCACGCCCTCAGCACTATATAGAGCCAAAATTGGTTCCACCTCTTCGGCTCCTGTAGACGAACCGGGAACACTGCCGTCATTAGGGTCATTATCCTTCAGACCTGGATAATAGTAGCGTTCGTCCTCTAGCAGTTCTTTCACCGTCATGGTTACATCATAACCATCACGGGAAATAAACTTGACCAGGGTAGCATTATCCTTGATCCCCGCCTGAGTGAGTAAATCCCTCAGACTGACCCCTTGGGCCATATACCAGCGCTTAGTCGGCCAGGTATTTATCGTACTGTATATGTGTTCATATTGCGGTATTGCTTCTAATTGACTAATGGACAGTATTAGGGGATTAGCAATACCTTCCCCGGTGATCTCCAGGTTTTTCGTGGTTTCAGCCTGAGCAAAAGCAGGTACCGCCAGAAAAAACACAACTAAAAAAACAAACGAGGGGACGGTTCTTTGTTTGTGACGCACTTCACACCTCCAAGCAAACAAGAGGACGACTGGATGCTACTTCAAAGCCTGCACTATCGCGGTAACTGCCTCCGCCCGGGAAGCCTCCCCCTGAGGACGAACCGTGTTATCGGGATATCCCTTAATTATGCCGTTTTTAGCTGCCGCAGCCAGAAAACCCTTAGCCCATCCCGAGATGCTGCTGTCATCTGAAAATTCTGTAGTTTCGCCCGCCGGGGCCATCCTCGCCGCCTTCACAATCATAATCGCCATCTGTTCGCGGGTGATATGTTCATCAGGCCCAAATCTATTATCGCCGTAGCCTTTAACAATATCGAAGCAAGTGGCAGTTGCAATAGCCTCGGCTGCCCAATGTTCGTGAGTATCGGCAAAATATTGCCTGTACTGGGATTTCAGTTCAAAGGCTTTTACCAGGATGGAAACAAATTCCGCCCGGGTAACAGGATTGTCCGGTTGGAAGGTTCCATCCGGATAACCGTTTATAGCCCCCAAAGCAATTAGCTTTTTAATAGGGATTTCGGCCCAGTGCCCGTCAATATCGGCCAATACAATTTTGGCAATATCATCTTTTTCCTCTTTCTTTATTAGCTCCTTTTTTTCCTTAACCATTATGGCAAACAGAGTCAGATGATCTACCTTAACAGTCATATAGCCACCTTCTATCTGTCCGCCGATGTCGATCCACCTCTTTTCCTGCTCATCATAATAGTGGATAGACGGTTTTTCTTCGGGAGCCAATTCTTTGGCATTAAAAAGTAATTTAATCGCAACCGGTTTATTGAATCTATAGCTGCTTTTATCATCTATACTAAATCTATAGACCGCACCTATGGTTTTATACCCGGACGATACCGCAGGGGGTTCATTCACCCGCTCAATTTTCACTTCCGCCGGACTGCTGCCCACCAAGGCACCGCTGGGTATCTCGATGAAAGCTTCATCCTCTAGCCCCACCTTCCCTCCATCGCCGGGGATCACTTTATCACTGATATTGCCCATTTTTGCAGTCACCTTATAGCTAAACTCTGCTACATCGCTGTCCATCCTGCCCGGACCTATGGTAATTGCTTTTATAGTAGTGTCTTTTTGCAGCACAATGGGCTTGTTTATACTTTTTACCGCTTCTTCCCCCCGGGATGACCACCAGCGTTTTGCCACCACATTGTACATAGGGCTGTTCATGTTGGGGGTACTGCCATCAAGGGTATAGTATACTTTATCCTCATCATCATAGCTGCTGTGCAATTCAACCTTTGTTCCCGCCGATACAGTACCTCCCCCCGGATCAGCCGTGGGCCGGCTCCATTGCCCGGGATCGTTGGTCAGCACCTCTATCTCATCTACATATTTCACTAACTGCGGGCCGGTCTGTTCGGTAACCGCTCGCTGACCAACCATTAACAGCGGGGCGATACTATCGTTCATGTAAGACGGGTCATCACTCCCCTCGGCACAGATCAAGGCCAGAATAGGCTCTACCGGTTGGGCGCCTGCGGATGAACCGGGTATATGCCCATCAGCGTCATCGCTGCCGCTTTTAAAACTGGGAAAGCGGTAACGCGTATCCCTCAGCAGTTCTCGCACAGTAAAAGACATGTAATATCCGTCTCCGGAATGGAATTTGATTACCTGCGCATCGCCTTTCATCCCGGCCGAATTCAGAAGGTCAATTAAATTAACCCCTTCACCGACATACCACCTTTTGGAAGGCCAGGTGTTGATGCAACTGTAGACTTCCCGGTGCTGGGGCATAGCTTCCAATTGGGACCGGGTAAATTCCCTGGGGCTGGATACCCCATTACCTAGAATGGTTAATATGACATCCCCCTCGGTTTTGCCGGGGGTGCTACTGCCGGCGCTGATCTTCTGAATAACCAGCGCATCAGGATAGCCCGTCGCAGTGACAGTTACAGTGTATTCACCTGCAGTAGTGAATACAGTAGGTTTGATAGTGATTATACCTACTCCTAAATCATATTTGCCGGCGATAGATACTCCATCTACTTTAATGTCAGTTATGGCTTGCCGCCATAAATCATTATCAGCGAAAGTAAGCTCTATAGGTTTTTCCACCGTATTACCGGTGGTATCAGCTTTTAAGCTGGGAGGACGAGGAGTATCCCCTTCTACCTGCAATGTATAAACATGACTTTGGCTATTTCTTGGCTCGGCACTATCGGTCACGGTTACGGTAAAAGTATAGCTACCGCTCTGGACAGGTGTACCCTCCAAAGTCGCCCCGCTTAGAATAATCCCCTCCGGCAAAGACCCTCCTGTAATAGCAAAGGTATATGGTTTAACACCACCTACGGCCACAAATTCATAGCCACCATAATCTTGGTTTATGATAGCGTTGGCCGGGTTGTTCCCACTAAGAATCGGAGTCGAGGAGGCCGGTACCGTATACTCAAAAGTAACGATTTCACTCTTTTCTCTGTTGGGGCCGGTAACAAAAGCTTTAATGGTAGTGTCACCGGTTATTTCGATGGGCCGGTTGATTTCACCTAGTTCATCGCTGCGGGATGACCACCAGCGGCTGGCAATCCAGTTATACATTGGGCTTTCTTGGGTCGGATCACTACCATCCAAAGTGTAATGTATCTTATCCTCATCGTTATACTGGCTTATCAGTTCTACTTTTGTTCCCGCCGGAACCTCCCCGGGTGTTACAGATACAGTAGGCGCCGCCCATCGGGGCAAGGATTCGGTAAACACTTCAATCTTTTTTAAGTATTGGGCAAACTGAGCATTGGTCTGTTGGGTTACTGCTTGCTGACCGAACATAAGCAGGTTAGCTTCGCTTGCACTCATCCAGCTATCATTCCATATTTCATCCGCCGTCTGGGCGTATATAATTGCATAGGCAATGATCGTATCGACCGCTTCAGGCTCGGATGCGTCACCTACTAAATGACCCCGGGGGCCAGTCTCCATAAAGTGGGGATAGCGATAGCGGGGTCCCTCCAGGATGTTTTCGATAGAATAGGCGGCTGTAAACCCATCCGCCGATGTAAATCTA
The DNA here is from genome assembly GCA_964422685.1 of uncultured Syntrophomonas sp. Lineage (GTDB taxonomy): Bacteria > Bacillota > Syntrophomonadia > Syntrophomonadales > Syntrophomonadaceae > Syntrophomonas. The sequence continues at coordinate 18,945 of CAYRCG010000021.1, forward strand.
ATATGCTTAGCCTGGGCATTAAGTCCCCCTGCCGCTTTAAGCAGTTCACTCAACTTAACACCCTTTCCCCTATACCAGCTCTTAGTCGGCCAGGTATTGATCGTGCTATACCATTCATCATGTTGTGGCAAATATTCCCGGCCATAGCGTTCCTGTAACCCGAGAGGCAGGGCCTCTGTGCCGCAGAGCTGGTCTTGGGTAATAGTCAGAGGCCCGGGATCGTTCAAGCCCGGCCCTGATATAGTAAGGCCATGCCCGACAGCATAAACTGGACTAGTTCACATCAGGAGAAAACAGGCGGTGAAAACCAAGGATATAAAGAGGATCGGCAGTAACTTAGACCATCTTTTCTCTCTTACAGCGAACAACATTCATTCACTCCCTTTTCATACATGTTGGCAAATATGTTATAAAAGCATATCAGGTAGCAAGCGATGAGTAACCATTTCCTCCCCCGACCAGATAAAGCCGTTAAAAATAGCCCATTGATCGGGAAAAAATAAAACTCCTGTCAATCAGGAGTTTATTGCTTAGCATTATTCGGAAACAGGCCAAATGCACTTAGCCGGTTTACGCTGTCCAATAAGACTCCTTTCCATTAGGGAGGGTCAACCGTTTCCAATTTGGCCCATATCGGCCTGATTACCGTGGAGTTTCTTTAGGCAAAAAGGCTCGGAGTATAGTTATTATATTTTTATATATATGTTTCTCTATAA